>NZ_JBSGYQ010000022.1:0-102660 GCF_053610585.1 Streptomyces sp. NPDC054887
CTGTTTTTTTTTAAACTCCCCCCGGCGCCAGGGCGGGGGGGGCGCCCCGCCCCCCCGCCCCCCCCCCCCGGTTCGTTTCCGGCGCACGTCACATCGCCGCCCGGCGGCCGACAGCAGGCGTCCGGCCTCGCGACACTCGCAGGCGTCGGGCGTCCGGCACCCGCGTCCGGCTCGCAGCAGGCGCTCGGCCTTGCGGCACTCGCGAGCATCGGGCGTCCAGCACCCGCGTCCGGCGTCGCAGCAGGCGTCCGGCGTCGCAGCAGGCGCCCGGCGTCGCAGCCGGCGTCCGGCGCCAGGCGTCCCGTATCCCGCGCGTCCCGCATCCCCCGCGCCCCGCGTCCGGCACCAGGCGTTCGGCGCCAGGCGTCCCGCATCCAGCGCGTCCCGGATCCCCCCGCGTCCCGCGTTCGCCTGCGGTCAATTGCCTTGAGGCGGGCCCGCGCGGTGTGCGACCGTGCGCCCATGCCGAACGACCACCACCGTGCGCCCCTCCCCACGTCCGTCGAGGAGGCCGTCGTCGCCGAGCACTCCGGCGGCGCGCGCCTGCGCTACCTCTACTTCTGGGGTCACCGGCCGACGCCCGGCTCCGCCGCCGGCCCCGGCTGTCTCAGCCAGTGGTGGCCCGTCGAGTTCACGGAGGACGGTCACACCTACCGCTCCGCCGAGCACTACATGATGGCCCACAAGGCGTGGCTCTTCGACGACCCCGATTCCGCCGCGCGGATCCTCGCCGCCGGTCATCCCGCCGAGGCGAAATCGCTGGGCCGCCGGATCACCGGTTTCGACGAAAGGACCTGGCGCGAGCACCGCTACGGGATCGTCGTGCGGGGCAGCATCGCGAAGTTCGGCCAGCACCAGGATCTGCGCACATACCTCCTGGGGACGCGCGAGCGCGTTCTGGTGGAGGCCAGCCCGCTCGACCGCGTCTGGGGCATCGGCCTCGCGGCCGACGACGCCTGCGCCGCCTCACCCACCACCTGGCGGGGGCTCAACCTGCTCGGCTTCGCGCTGATGGACGCCCGGGAGACCCTGGCCGGGGCGAGGGCGTAAGCCTGCGCGGGGCGACGGAAACCCGTCGCCCCGGGAAGCAGCCCGGGCCCCGCCTCAGACCAGCCGGCGGGCCGTCGCCCAGCGGGTCAGCTCGTGGCGGTTGGACAGCTGGAGCTTCCTGAGCACCGCCGAGACGTGCGACTCGACCGTCTTCACCGAGATGAAGAGCTGCTTCGCGATCTCCTTGTACGCGTAGCCCCGCGCGATCAGCCGCAGGACCTCCCGCTCCCGCTGCGTGAGCCGGTCCAGGTCCTCGTCGACCGGCGGCGCGTCCGTCGACGCGAAGGCGTCCAGGACGAAGCCGGCGAGCCGGGGCGAGAAGACCGCGTCGCCGTCCTGCACCCGGAAGATCGAGTCGACCAGGTCCGTACCCGTGATCGTCTTCGTGACGTACCCGCGCGCGCCGCCCCTGATCACCCCGATCACGTCCTCCGCCGCGTCGGACACCGACAGCGCCAGGAACCGCACCGGGTTCTCCACCGCCCCCATCAGCGGCGCGCACCGGCGCAGGACCTCGACGCCGCCGCCGCCCGGCAGGTGCACGTCGAGCAGGACCACCTCGGGGCGGGTCGCCGTGATGACCGTGACCGCCTGGTCGACGTCGGCGGCCTCACCGACCACCTCGACGCCGGTCGTGTCGGTCTGCCCGATCTCCGCCTGCACTCCGGTGCGGAACATCCGGTGGTCGTCCACCAGCACCACCCGTGCCCGCCGGTCCCGCGTTGCCTCGGTCTCGGTCATGCGTCCGCCGCCCTCTCCATCTCAAGCTCGACCTCCGTGCCCCCGTCGGGCGCGGAACGCAGCCTCGCCGTGCCGCCGTTGCGCTGCATACGGCCGATGATCGATTCTCGTACGCCCATCCGGTCGGCTGGCACCGCGTCCGGATCGAACCCCGGCCCCCGGTCCCGTACCGAGACGAAGACCGTCCGGCCCTCGACCTCCGCGTACACCTGCACCGCCCCGCCCTCGCCACCGTACTTGGCGGCGTTCACCATCGCCTCGCGCGCGGCCTGCATCTGTGCGACGAGTTTGTCGTCGAGCGGGCAGTCGCCGACGACCACGACCTCCAGCGGTACGCCGTGCTTGTCCTCGACCTCCGCCGCCGCCCGCTTGACCGCCTCGGCCAGGGTGCCGGGCTCCTCGGACTCCTCCTTGCCGTTGCCCTCCGGTTTGTAGAGCCAGTTGCGCAGTTCCCGCTCCTGGGCGCGGGCGAGGCGCCGTACCTCTCCGGGGTCCTCGGCGTTGCGCTGGATCAGCGTCAGGGTGTGCAGCACCGAGTCGTGCACATGGGCCGCGACCTCGGCGCGCTCCTGCGCCCGGATGCGCATCAGGCGTTCCTCGGAGAGGTCCTGGGTCATCCGGACCAGCCACGGACCCGCGAGGAGCGCTATGCCGGTGACGACCGCGAGCGCCGCCGTCAGGACGTTGCCGAGCTGGGCGGCGGATCCACGGACCACCAGGAACGCGGTGAGCCCCATGCCGACCAGCGCCACGCCCGCCATGCCGCGCGCGAGTTGCAGCATCCGGCGGCGGCTGCCGGTCTCCGTCCAGTGGGCGCGACGCGCGTTGTCGGCCTGGCGCCATACGAGGACGACGCCGAGGCCGATCAGCAGGGCGGGCCACAGGTACCGCCCGGCCTGGCCGCCGAACTCGACGTTGGTGACGAAGGTGCCGGCGCCGACGAGCAGCGCGAAGAGCGCGAAGACCTGGCCCTTGTCGGGCTTGCGGAGTCTGCGGCGGCCGTCGGGCGTGGTCTCGAACGCGGAGCGCGGCGCGTCGACGCCGCCGACGCCGAGCGGCACCACGAACCAGAAGGCGGCGTACAGCAGCGCGCCCAGGCCGTCCGAGAGGAAGAGCGCCACGAACACGATCCGCACCCAGACGACCGGCAGGCCGAGATGGCCCGCGAGCCCGCGCGCGACGCCTCCGAGCATGCGCCCCTCGGCGCTGCGGTAGAGCTTGCGCGGCTGCGGCTCCTCGGGCTCGGGGGCGCGGGGGTTCGCGGCTCGGCGGGGCGTGGCGACTGGCATGCCCCGATCGTCACACGTACGGGCGGGGGCGGGCATCAGGGTCGGCCCCCCAGATCCCCCTGACTGCCGGCCGGGTCCGCGGCCGGACCCGGCGGACCGCCTCGCCCGCGAGGGTCCGGAGCCCGCCGCCCGGCTCGGGGGCGAAATCAGGGTTCGTCCAGGGTCGGGACGGGTGCCGCCGCGCCGGTGCGCCCCCCACCATGGACGTATGACACAGCCGTACGCCGCTGCCGCCCCGCCGGGCGCCTCGGACGATCCGACCGAGCAGCCGCCACTGCGCCGCAGCAGGCGCCAGAAGCTGGTGGGCGGCGTCTGCGGCGGGCTCGGCCGGCACTACGACCTCGACCCGGTGATCTTCCGGATCGGTCTGGGCGTACTCGCCGTCACCGGCGGTCTCGGCCTGATCTTCTACGGCTTCGCGTGGCTCTTCGTCCCGCTCGACGGCGAGGACGAGAACGAGGCCCGCCGGCTGCTGACGGGCCGCGTCGACGGCGCCACCCTGATCGCCGTCCTCTTCGCGCTCGTCGGCTGCGGACTGTTCCTCTCCATGCTGAACAACGGCACCGTCCTCGGCTTCGCGGTGCTGCTCTCGGTCGCCCTGACCGGCGCCACCTACTGGTCCCAGCGCCGCCGCCTCGCCGACCCCGCGACGGGCCCGGCCGACCCGGTGACCGCGCAGGCGGCGGCCGTCGCGCCGCCCGAGACCAAGGCGCCGCCCGTGCCCGGCGCGCCCTCCTGGTGGCGCGACCCCATCGTCAAGGACGGCACGACGGGACCGGTCGGCACCGGCTACCTGTGGGGGCCCGAGAGCGCGGTCGCGGACGAGCCGCCGGCCCGGGCGCGGGGCGCGGCGCCCGTCTACGGCCCGCGCCCGCAGCAGCCGCGCGAGCCCGCCTCGCGCGGGCCGCGCGGCATCGGCGGGCGGGTGTTCTCGCTGGCGGTGCTCGCCGGCGGGCTCGGCACCAGCCTGTCGTGGGACGCGCAGCCGCTGGGCACGAGCCTCCAGATCGGCCTGTCCTGCGCGCTCGCCGTCTTCGGGCTCGGCATCCTGGTCAGCGCGTTCCTGGGCCGTACCGGCGTCGGCACGGTCCTGCTCGCCGTCATCACGGCGGTGCTCCTCACCGGCGCCTCCGCGCTGCCCAAGCAGATCTCCACGGACTGGATGCGCACGACCTGGCAGCCGGCCACGGCCTCCGACGTGCGGCCCCGGTACGAACTCGGCTCCGGCGTGGGCACCCTCGACCTCAGCGGTGTGCGGATTCCGGCGGACGGGTCGGTGGAGACCCGGGCGGAGGTCGGGGCCGGGCAGCTCAAGGTCGTCGTACCGAAGGACGTGACGGTGGAGCTGCGCATGAACGTGGGGTTCGGCGACGTCCAGTTGCCCGGGGAGCGGCGGCAGGACTTCGACGTGCGGGCGGACCACTTCCGCACCGAGACGCTGAAGCCCCCGACGCCGCCGGCGCCGCTCGAACCGCCGGAGCCGCCGCAGCCGTCGGCGCCGCCGAAACCGCCCGAGCCAGGGAAGCCCGAGAAGCCCGTGAAGCCCGCCAAGCCCGCCGGGACCCTGCGGCTCGACCTCGAAGTCGGTGTCGGACAGGTGGAGGTGACCCGTGCGGAGAAGTGACACGCCGAGCGGTGGCAGCGACCGCGGGGCGCGCCCGCCGCGCCTCCGGCACGGATTCCGGCCGGGCAGGCTGATCAGCGGCCTGACCGTGGTGGGCACGGCGGCCGCGTACCTCGCGGACGCGGCGGGCGCCTGGCGCGTTCCGTCCTACCTGGCGCTCCCGGTCGTCTTCGCCGGGCTGCTGCTCGCCGGGACGGCGAGCTGGATCGCCTACGGCGTGCGGCGGCGCGCCGCGAGGGCGGCGTCGACGGACAGGTACGCGGCCCCGGCGAGCACCAGCGGCAGCCAGGCCATGAGGTAGACCAGGTCGTTCCCGTAGTAGTACGGGTCGGACGCCCAGCTCACCGTCAGCCACAGGCTCAGCGAGATCAGCGCTCCGCCGAGCGCGGCGAGACGGGCGAGCAGGCCGATCAGGGTGCCGATGCCGACGGCGATTTCACCGCAGGCGATGGCGTAGCCGAAGCCCTCGGGGTTCTTGAGCGCGAGGTCGACGAGGGCGGGAACGGCCGAGCTGTCGCGTACGCCGCGCATCATCTCGCCGATCGACCCGGTGCCGCTCGCCGCCATGAACCCGCTGTCGGTCAGCTTGTCGAGCCCGGCGTAGACGAAGGTGACGCCCAGGAAGATCCGCAGGGGCAGGAGCGCGTAGCGGCGGGCCGTCGCCCGCGGGCCGCCTTCCGCGTACGGCCCCTCGCCGGGGCCCGCACCCGTGCCTCTGCCCGTCGTGCTGCCGTTGCCGCCGGCCCGATGCCCGTGACTCATCGCCTGGTCCCGCCTCTCCGAAGCGTCAGCGCCGTGCGGCGCGGGCACGATTGTCCCCGCGCCCCTCGGAAAGGGATACGTACGCAGCGGTGATCCGGCTCAAACGGCAGGTCACGAGGGCCGGTCAGTCGGTGACGTCGATCGTCACCCGGTCGGTCTCCACGCCCGCCGCCGTCACCACCCGCACGTCGACGCGCCCCGGTTCGACCTCCACCGGCACGGGCACGGTCAGCGCCGTGTCGGTCGGGTTGGCGAAGCCGCCGGGCACCGGGATCAGCGGCACATGGACGTGGACCGTCCCGATCCGTACGACCATCCGGGCCAGCCGGTCGGGAGTCCCCGCGCCCGGCGGGACGAACCCCGCGCCGCGGATCTCGATGTCGTCGCCGGTGCGGATGGGCGCGTCCAGGTCGCCCGCCTCCCTGGCCCGTACGACCGAGAGCACCACCGGACGGCCGCCCTCGGCGAACTTGGCCGCGAAGTACGTCGCCGCCGACACCACGACCAGCAGCGCGAGCCCCCAGGGCAGATCGGGCAGTTGCTCGGGCCGCCGGGCGAGCCGTACCGCCGCGAAGACCACCGCGACCGCGCTGACCAGCACGTACTGCACATCGGCGAAGCTGCCCCGGCCCGCGTCGTCGGTGAGGAGGTCGGCGGCGCGGGGGCGGTCGGCCCGGACCTTCTGGAGGCGCTGGGACAGCACGCGCACGGTCACCACATGGCGTACGACGACGGCGACGGCGCAGGTCAGCGCGAGGACGGTCAGCATGCCGAGGCCGCGGGCCAGTTCGAGTCCGGCGATGAGCGCGTCGCGGTCGGCGTGGTCGGACGCGGCGGCCAGCTGGATCGCGATCACCAGCACGGCGAAGACCACGAGCAGCACCCAGCCCGCCGCGACGGCGCGCGAGGTCGACAGCCGGTTGTCCTCACCGATGAGGGGCGCGAGGAGGCCACCGCGCGCCCGGTGCGCGCGCGCCGCTCCGGTCAGCAGCGCGGCGGTGACGAACGCGGCGACGAGCCCCGCCGTGCGGGCCGTGGTCCAGCCGGTCCCGATGGCGGTGAACGCCTCGGCGAGCATCAGCACGACGACGCCGCCCCACACCACGAACAGCGTGGTGCGCCACACCATGGCCAGCCACGCCTCGCCCGCCTCCCGGCTGCGCTCGGCCACCGCGCGGGCCGACTGCGTCAGCTCGTCCGACACCCACTGGCGCGAGGCGCCGGCGGAGTGCGCCACGGCGGCGGGCAGCCCGTCGCCCGCGGCGAGTCCGTCGCGCTTGGCGAGGAACGCGGCCACCGCGCGCCGGTGGCCCTCGCGGGCGCCGTGCGGACAGTCTCCGCACGTACAACCGCCACTGTGCGCGCTCTGTCGTGCCTCTTGCACAGCCACGGAAGTTGCCGCCCTCTCGAACCGCCGAAGGGAACTTCCCGCCGGCACACCGGAATTCTGCCGTACGGAGACGGGTCTGCGCTTCACCCGTAAGGGGCTATGCGAACAGCTCCGGCTCGGTGCGGCTGATCCGGTCCCACAGCGGCTGGTGGTTGATCCACGCGACGAGGTCGCCGCCCAGCTGGTCACGCGTGTCGACGGCGTCCTTGTGGTCGATCAGTACGGGCCTTCCGGCCGCCCGCGCGGCGAGCTGGACCTGGCAGCAGCGCTCCATCGCGATGAACCACCAAGCCGCCGCGTCCACCGAGTCCCCCACGGTCAGCAGCCCGTGGTTGCGCAGGATCACGGCCTTGCGCGGTCCCAGCGCGCCCGCGATCCACCGCCCCTCCTCCTCGTCGACGGCCACCCCGGTGTACGCGTCGTACAGGGCGTGGTCCTCGTAGAAGGCGCAGGACTCCTGGGTGATCGGGTCGAGCAGCTCGCCCAGGGCGGACAGCGCGCGGCCGTGGAGGGAGTGGGTGTGCGCGACGGCCACGACGTCCGGCCTGGCCCGGTGCACCTGCGCGTGGACGAGGAAGGCCGCCTGGTTGACGTGGCGGCGGCCCTCGACGACCTGCCCGTCGCCGTTGACGAGGATCAGGTCGCCGACGGTCATGTCGGCGAAGGCGAGCCCGAAGGGGTTGACCCAGAAGCAGTCCGCGTACTCGGGGTCGCGCGCGGTGATGTGCCCGGAGACGCCTTCCTCGTACCCGTACCGCCCGAACAGCCTGAGCGCCCCGGCCAGCCGTTCCTTGCGGTACCGGCGCTCGTCGGCGGCGGTCGCGTGGGTCGGCGGCATCGCGAAGTGCAGCTGCTCGACGGGTACGGGTGTCGGGACGGGCGCGGGTGTCTCGGACGTCATGGGGCGGAAGCTACCGTGCGGTACGGCAGGTGACCAGGGGGGCCGCCGCTTGTCGCGCGCGGGCGGGGGCCTGCGGCCGGCGTACCGAGCGGGTACGACGATGCCGCCGCCCAGACGTATGAGCGACGGCATCGGCGTTGACCATGAACCTACTGAGCGGGGGTCACTCCCACTCGATCGTGCCCGGCGGCTTGCTCGTCACGTCGAGGACCACGCGGTTGACGTCCGCCACCTCGTTGGTGATGCGGGTCGAGATCTTCGCCAGTACGTCGTACGGCATCCGGGTCCAGTCCGCCGTCATCGCGTCCTCGGAGGAGACGGGGCGCAGCACGATCGGGTGGCCGTACGTCCGGCCGTCGCCCTGGACGCCCACGGACCGTACGTCCGCGAGCAGCACGACGGGGCACTGCCAGATGTCGCGGTCGAGACCGGCGGCCGTCAGCTCCTCGCGGGCGATCGCGTCGGCGTCGCGCAGCAGGTCGAGGCGCTCCTTGGTGACCTCGCCGACGATGCGGATGCCGAGGCCGGGGCCGGGGAACGGCTGGCGCTGGACGATCTCCTCGGGGAGGCCGAGCTCCTGGCCGACCATCCGGACCTCGTCCTTGAACAGCTGGCGCAGCGGCTCGACGAGCTCGAACTCGATGTCGTCGGGCAGGCCGCCCACGTTGTGGTGCGACTTGATGTTCGCGGTGCCGGTGCCGCCGCCGGACTCGACGACGTCCGGGTAGAGCGTGCCCTGCACGAGGAACGCGACGTCCTCGCCCTCCGCGCCGGCCTCGGCGACGATCTCCGCCTGGGCCTGCTCGAAGACGCGGATGAACTCGCGGCCGATGATCTTCCGCTTCTCCTCGGGGTCGGAGACCCCGGCCAGCGCGTTCAGGAAGCGCTCCTGGGCGTCGACGACCTTCAGCTGGACGCCGGTGGCCGCGACGAAGTCCTTCTCGACCTGCTCGGTCTCGCCCTTGCGCATCAGGCCGTGGTCGACGTACACGCAGGTCAGCTGGTCACCGATGGCCTTCTGCACGAGCGCGGCGGCGACGGCGGAGTCCACGCCGCCGGACAGGCCGCAGATGGCGCGCTTGGTGCCGACCTGCGCTCGGATCGAGGCGATCTGCTCCTCGACGACGTTGTGCGTCGTCCACGCCGGCTCGATGCCGGCGCCCCGGTAGAGGAAGTGCTCCAGGACCTGCTGGCCGTGCGTGGAGTGCATCACCTCGGGGTGGTACTGCACGCCGTACAGCTTCTTCTCGTCGTTCTCGAAGGCGGCGACCGGCACGACGTCCGTGGAGGCGGTGACGGTGAAGCCCTCGGGCGCGGCGGAGCAGGCGTCGCCGTGCGACATCCACACCGACTGCTCGGTGGGGGTGCCCTCGAAGAGCGTGGAGCCGGCCTTGGAGACGGACAGGGGGGTACGTCCGTACTCGCGCGCGCCGTTGTCGTCGACGGAGCCGCCGAGCGTGGTGGCCATCAGCTGGAAGCCGTAGCACATGCCGAAGACGGGGACACCGGCCTCGAAGATCTCACGGTCGAGGGTCGGGGCGCCCTCGGCGTACACGGAGGACGGGCCGCCGGAGAGGATGATCGCCTTCGGGTTCTTGGCCAGCATCTCCGCCACCGGCATGGTGCTGGGGACGATCTCGCTGTAGACGCGGGCCTCACGGACGCGGCGGGCGATGAGCTGGGCGTACTGCGCGCCGAAGTCGACAACGAGGACGGCGTCGGGGGCGGCGGGGGGCACTGCTGGCACGGGGCGGCCTTCCGGCGGTGAAGGGTGTCGGGACTGTCAATTCTAACGGGGACCCGGCATTCGCTTCGTCTCACCATACGAACCCCGGCGGCGACGGCCGGGTGGCCGTGGGCATACTGGCCGCATGCACGAGCAGCTGAGCTTCCTCTTTACCTATGGCACCCGGTCCGACCGGTGCCATGGTCGAGCTGCTTGAGCTACTGACAAGCGACTTCACAGGCGCCCCGGGCCGAACAGGCCCGGGGCGTTCTGTCGTTTCCGGGCCCGGCCGCTCCGGGGAGCCGTACCCCTACACCAGGAGATACGGACATGAGCACCGCCACCACCACCGCCCCCGCCCCCGCCCTCACGGAGAAGACCGGCGCCCGCACCGACGAGGCCGCGGGCCTGATCGGCAACGCCCGGGAGCGCATCGACTCGCTCGACGACAGGATCATCGGTCTGATCCAGGAACGGATGGCCGTGTCGGCCGTCATCCAGGAGGCCCGCATCACCTCCGGCGGGCGCCGGGTGAACCTGTCGCGCGAGCTGGAGGTCCTGGCCCACTACAGGGACGCCCTGGGCAAGCCCGGCACGGCGCTCGCGATGACGATGCTGGAGCTGTGCCGCGGCCGCGTCTGAGGCCGCGTCCGGGCGGATGCGCGTCCGGGGCGGATGCGAGTTCGGGCGCGTCCTCACCCGTACGGCGCGTGACCGGGCGAGGTGCGGGTTCGTTGGTACCGGTGTCCGCGCCAGCCAGGGGCGGCACGCAGGTGGAGCACCACGCGTGGCTCCGCCGGGGCGTGCGGCGTACCTCTCGTACGCCGTGGGACCTCGTCCCGGCGCGTGTGACCGGTCGGCAGGGGACAGCAGCCCGGTCACCCGATGCGGCCGGTTCCGGGGACGCCCGGAACCGGCCGGCCGTGCCCCGCCGATCCCCCGGCCGCCCCGGTGATGCCGTCGAGACTGTTGCGCGGTTCGCGGCCCGTCCTCCACGATGCGAAGACGGCCCCCCGCTTCCCGACGGCCGCTGTCACGGGCCGTCGCCCCGGGGGCGCACTCCTGGCGCGCTCCCGTACACGAACCAGCGGCGCACCCCCCGGCGCCGCCCCCGCTCGCACCGGCGCTGCCCTGACGCCGGTGCCGGCGGCCGGAGCCCCGCGGATTCCCCTTGGGTTCTAGTGGTTGTCGCAACACCCCAGCCCAGGGGATGCGATGGACTTCGAGATCCGCAAGGTCCGTAAGGCTCACGGTCCGATGAAGCTGCGGCGGGAGCGGGAGGAATACTTCCGGCTCGTGCGACAGGGCTACAGCAACAAAGAGGCGTCCCAGTTGGTGGGCGTCAATGAACGGACCGGCCGCGAGTGGCGCAACGGCCGGACGGATCCGAACAGGTTCCGGGCGCCCGCTCAGTCCGAGCGGGCGCCCGTTCTCGCGTCGTCGGGCCGCTATCTGCGCGATGACGAGCGCATCCACATCGCCGACCGACTGCGAGAGAAGGCCACCGTCCGGCAGATGGCCGCCGAGCTGGGCCGAAGCCCGTCCACGGTCAGCCGGGAGATCCGCCGCAATCGCACCACGGACCCCCGGGGGCAGTGGCACTACCGTCCCCACGCCGCCCAGGCCCGGGCCGACGCGCGACGACTCCGCCCCAAAGCGGGCAAGATCGCAACGAACATCGAGCTACGGGACTTCATCCAACAGCGTCTGGCCCTTCGGTGGAGCCCGGAGCAGATCTGCAACGCTCTCCGTGCACAGTTCCCCGACCGGCCGGAGATGCACGTGGTTCACGAGACCGTCTACCAGGCTCTCTACGTCCAGGGCCGCGGTGAACTGCGGCGTGAGGTGACCCGTGCTCTGCGCTCGGGCCGCGCCCGCCGCAGACCTCAGCGGCAGGCAGCCAGCCGGCAACCGCGCTTCAGCCACCCGATGGTCATGATCAGCGAACGGCCGGCCGAGGCGGAGGACCGGGCGGTGCCCGGCCACTGGGAAGGCGACCTCATCATCGGGAAGGACAGCGGCTCCGCGATCGGCACCCTCGTCGAACGCGCCACCCGCTACGTGATGTTGGTGCACCTGCCCGACGGCCGCAGCGCGGAACACATGCGCGACGCCCTGGTCAGGACGGTGAAGGCCCTGCCGACCCATCTGACGCGCTCGCTGACCTGGGACCAGGGCTCAGAAATGGCCGCCCACCACGCCTTCAGCCTCGCTACCGACGTCCCGGTCTACTTCTGCGACCCCGCCAGCCCCTGGCAGCGCGGATCGAACGAGAACACCAACGGCCTGCTGCGGCAGTACTTCCCAAAAGGCACCGACCTGTCAGGCCACACCCGTGAGGACCTCGACGCCGTCGCCGCTGAACTCAACGGACGCCCACGCAAAACGCTCGGCTGGGAAACCCCAGCCGAGCACCTGCATAAACTACTCGCCGCCTAACACAACCGACCACGTGTTGCGACGATCCCTAGAAACCGCCCCCCCTCCGCGGGGTTCTTCGCGTGGCGGGAACGGACCACGCGCCCACCGTCCGCGACGGGTGTGACGCACACCACATAAGAAACGCGTGAGCTTTTGGGCAACCCTTTACGCCGGTCACAGGTCATCCATGCGAACCAACGGCCACCTGTGCATCCCCAAGCCCCGGCGGCCCTCACATCTCGTACCGCTGACCATGCGGTACGCCAGACTTTCTGAGGTCTACATGAAGCTTCGCCGTGCCATGGCCATCGCGGCCGCGACGGCCGTCATAGCTCCCGCCGCGTTCCTGGCCGCGCCGGCAGCGCACGCCGACGGTGACCCCACCTCCACCACGCAGACCGACCCGGGCCAGGCGACCGACCCCGGCGCGGACCCGGAGACCGACCCCGCGACCGACCCGGCCACGGACCCGGAGACGGACCCGGCCACGGACCCCGCGACCGACCCGGCCACCGACCCGGCCACGGACCCGGAGACCGACCCCGCGACGGACCCGGAGACCGACCCGGCCACGGACCCCGCGACGGACCCGGAGACCGACCCGGTGACCGACCCCGCGACCGACCCGGAGACGGACCCGGCGACGGACCCGGAGACCGACCCGGTCACGGACCCCGCGACCGACCCGGAGACGGACCCGGAGACGGACCCGGGCGAGGAGGACCCCCAGACGGACCCCTCCACGGACCCCGAGGACGAGGACCCGACCGACCCCGACGACGGTGAGGAGCCGCCCATCTGCGAGTCCTCCGACCTGGAGCTCGCGGTCAAGGGCCTGCCGGGCAAGATCGCGGCAGGCAGCGGCTGGCGCGAGTTCAGCCTGAACGTCTACAACTCGTCCGACACGACGGTCACGCAGGTCGACTACTTCGCGGGCGCGTCCTTCGACAAGGACGGCTCCGAGCTCCTCAAGTCGCGTCACGTGACGCTCCAGGCGTTCAACGAGGAGACCAAGAACTGGGAAGACCTCGTCGACCCGGACGGCAACGTCGTCGGCTACGTCGGTCAGTCCGACGAGATCAAGCCGGGCTACGAGGTCGACATCCCGATGCGGATCAACGTGAAGGCCGACGCGCCGGCCGGCGCCGCCTTCACCCTCGGCGCCGGTCTCTACATCGGTGACGAGGACTGCTTCGGCTTCGCCGACGTCGCGTACTCGTTCGAGATCGTCAAGGCCGGCACCCCCACGGACAACACCAAGCCGCAGGAGGGTGGCAAGGCCCCCGTCCCGAGCGAGAAGCCGGCCGCGAACACGGCCCCGGCCGTGACCGGCAGCCTCGCCGAGACCGGCGCCTCGTCCCCGATGCCGATGTTCGCCCTCGCGGGCGGCGCGGCCGTGGCGCTCGGCGCCGGCGCGATGTTCGTCGTACGCCGCCGCAAGGCCGGTTCCGAGGCCTGATCGCGGAACACGCATGACCCGGTGACACGCCGGTAGAGCCGGCAGAGGGCGCTGCACTCGGAGGGGGGTGCAGCGCCTTCTGCCTGCCCGCTCACTTCTTCGGCGGGAGCGCCGGAATGCCGAGGAAGGGCAGCTTCAGCGCGCCGAACGCCTCCTTCGGCACCGCCGGCGCCTTCGGCTCGATCGCCGCCAGGCGCTCGTACGCCGCGTCCTGCGCCGGGCGCACGTCCGGCTCGCCCTTGTTGGGCCAGTACGACATCGCGCGCTCCGCCTGCGCGGTGATCGTCAGCGACGGGTTGACGCCCAGGTTGGCGGAGACCGCCGAGCCGTCGACGACCGAGATTCCGGGGTGGCCGTACAGGCGGTGGTACGGGTCGATGACGCCCTGCTCCGGTGTGGCCCCGATCGGGCAGCCGCCCAGGAAGTGCGCGGTCAGCGGCGTGCCCATGAGTTCGCCGACGTTGCTGCCCGCGAAGCCGTTGATCTCCTCGGCGAGCAGCGTCGCGGCGCGGGCCGCCTCGGGGATCTGCTTGGGGTTGGGCGCGCCGTGCCCCTGACGGGCGGTGAGCAGGCCCTTTCCGATGCCGCCGGGTTTGCGGTACGTCGTCAGGGAGTTGTCGAGGGACTGCATGACCAGGCCGATGATCGTCTTCTCGGACCAGCGGTAGTTGGAGAGCGACCGTGCGGTGAGCACCGGGTGCCGGACGACGTTGCCGAGCCAGCCCAGGGCGCGCGGGAACCTCTCGGCGTACGGCACCTGGAGGATGGACATCGCGCCCATCGCGTTGGAGCCCCTGCCGTAGCGGACTGGTTCGATGTGGGTGCTCTCGTCGGGGTGGATCGACGACGTGATGGCGACACCGCGCGTGAAGTCGGCCTTCGGGGCGCCGTGCTTCCTGCGGTAGCGGCGGTCGGTGGTCTGCGAACCGACGAGTGCCTCGGAGTTGGTGCGGGTCAGTTCGCCGAGCCTCGCGGACAGCCGGGGCAGGTCGCCGCGGTCCTTCATGGTGTGCAGGAGCGTCTGCGTGCCGTAGGTGCCGGCGGCGACGACGACCTGGCGGGCCCGGAGGGTGCGGGGCGCGGCCTTGCGGCGGGCGTCGGTGGGGACGGTGGCGACGCGGTAGCCGCCGTCGGGGTGCTCGGCGAGGCCGACGACGGAGGTCATGGGGTGGACGACGGCGCCGGCCTTCTCGGCCAGGTAAAGGTAGTTCTCGTTCAGGGTGTTCTTCGCGCCGTGCCGGCAGCCGGTCATGCACTCGCCGCATTCGGTGCAGGCCCGGCGGGACGGTCCGGCTCCGCCGAAGTACGGATCGGGAACTTCCGCGCCCGGTGCGGCCGTTGACTCACCGTCGGCGTCCTTGCCGTCGCCGAAGAAGACGCCGACCGGCGCCATGTGGAAGCTCCTCCCCACTCCCATGGCCTCGGCGGTCGCCTTCAGGTGCACGTCGGACGGTGTCATGGTCGGGTTAAGGCGCACCCCGAGCATGCGCCTGGCCTGGTCGTAGTACGGCGCGAGTTCGTCCTGCCAGTCCGTGATGTCCGCCCACTGCCGGTCCTGGAAGAAGGCGGCGGGCGGTACGTACAGCGTGTTCGCGTAGTTGAGCGAGCCGCCTCCCACTCCCGCGCCCGCCAGGACCATGACGTTGCCGAGCAGGTGCACGCGCTGGATGCCGAAGAGGCCGAGCGCGGGCGCCCACAGGTAGTTCCTGATGTCCCAGGAGGTCCTGGGCAGGGTCTCGCGGGTGAAGCGGCGGCCCGCTTCGAGGACACCGACCCGGTAGCCCTTCTCCGTCAGGCGCAGTGCGGACACGGACCCGCCGAAGCCGGACCCGACCACGATGACGTCGTAGTCGTACGCGGAATCGTCCTCAGCGTCCTGGCTGCGGACAGAGCTCTCCTGTGACATGGCGCTCCTCGTCGGAAAAAGGCTGGGATCAGCGGAAACGCAGGACCTTGAGCGCCTTCAGGCTGCTGCTCATGAACGCCGCGTACTTCTCGTCGTCCATGCCGAAGGACGGGGCCATGGGAATCAGCCGCTGGTGGGCGACGGTCTGGGCCTCGGTGAACTTGAGGATGCCCTCGGAGCCGTGCCGGCGGCCGAGTCCGGAGTCCTTCATGCCGCCCATCGGGGCCTGGACACTGCCGTACGCGGGGGCGTAGCCCTCGTTGATGTTGACCGTGCCGGTACGCAGCCGGGCGGCGACGGCGTGGCCGCGCTTGGCGTCCTTGGTCCACACACTGGAGTTGAGGCCGTACGGGGTGGCGTTGGCCTGCGCTATGACCTCGTCCTCGTCGGTGAACCGGTAGACGGAGACGACCGGGCCGAAGGTCTCCTCGGTGCACACCGACATCGGCGCCTCGACGCCGTCCAGGATGGTCGGTTCGAAGAAGAGCGGGCCGATGTCGGGGCGGGCGACGCCGCCGGCGACGAGGGTGGCTCCCTTGGCGACGGCCTCCTCGACGTGGCGCCTGACGTTCTCCAGCTGCCGCTCGCCGGCGAGCGAGCCCATGTCGGCGCCGTACGCGAGGGAGGTTCCGAGGCGCATCGCCCTGGTACGGGCGGCGAACCGGGCGACGAAGTCGTCGGCGACGGACTCGTGCACGTACAGCCGCTCGATGGAGACGCACAGCTGCCCGGCGGAGGAGAAGCACGCGCGGACGGCGCCCGCGGCGGCCTTCTCCACGTCGGCGTCCGCCAGGACCAGCATGGCGTTCTTGCCGCCGAGTTCGAGGGACACGCCGATGAGGCGGGCGGCGGCGCCCCGGGCGACCTCGCGGCCCGTGCGGGTGGAACCGGTGAAGGAGACGTAGTCGGCGTGCTTGACGATCTCGGGGCCGACGACCGGCCCCTCGCCCAGCACGACCTGGAAGACCTCGGCGGGCAGGCCGGCCTCGACGAGGAGGTCGCGGGCCCACAGGGCGGTCAGCGCGGTCTCGGTGTCGGGCTTCATCACGACGGCGTTGCCGGACACGAAGGCGGGCAGCGCGTCACCGATGGACAGTTCGAGCGGGTAGTTCCAGGGGGCGATCTGGCCGACGACGCCACGCGGCTGGCGCAGCTCCGTGACCTTGGTCAGGGTCGGGATCGCGCCCGTGCGCCGCCGGGGCCTGAGGTACGAGGCGGCCCTGCGGCCGTAGTGGCGGGCGGCGATGGCCACCGCCTGTATCTCCTCGTGCGCGTGCAGGCGGGCCTTGCCGGTCTCCAGCTGTATGAGGTCGAGCACCTCGGCCTGGCGCTCCAGTACGAGGTCGTGGAAGCGGAGCAGGATCGCGGCGCGCCGGCGCACGGGCACGGCCGCCCAGACGGGCTGCGCGGCGCGCGCCCGCTCGAAGGCGGTGGCGACGTCCTCGGGGGTCGACTCGGGCAGGTCGGCCAGCTTCTCCCCGGTGAAGGGCGTGTGGTTCGCCGTGCGGCCGGAACCGACCACGTCACGCGTGAGCTGGGCGACCACCTCGGGGGTGACCACGTCGGCCGCCGTGCGCGCGCCCGTGGGGGCGGCGGCGACAGGGTTCGTACCGAGGGCGGCTGCGGGGGCCTGCGAGTCCGTCATGAAGGGGAGAGTAAGCCTCCGGCGGGCCTTTTGGTACCCGTCGGTAACGCCTTTTCACCGGGCCCTCACCACCGTGCCAGTGTTCACTGGCAAATAAGCCCTGATCAGGGGCTTGTGCTGCCCCTGGGGCCCGTGACGTGCGGCGCCTCAGTCGCGGGCGAACGAGTCCAGGGCGGTGTCGAAGTGCCGCTTGGCATCGTCCTGGAGGCGGACCGGCGCCGACACCCACACGTCGTACATCAGACCGCCCTCCTCCCAGCACAGGTCGTAGGTGTGCCGGGCCTCGTCGCCGGGCTCGAAGCCGTCGCTGACGAACTCCCACAGGGCGGCGGCCAGCCCGTTGTGCGTGGTGCGGGTGACCTTGCCGGCGCGGTAGCCGGGGTGCGCGTCCGGGCCCCTCTCGTGCGCGCGCCGCATCACGCCGAGCGGGCCGCCGGGCACGGGCGTCTGCTGGCGCACGCCGATCCTGATGCTCTTGTCCGGCGACAGGTACGCGACCCGGCTGTCGTCGGCCGACCGGTCGTAGCCCTCCGGGACGGCGAGGGCGAAGCCCGCCGGGTCGCTCACCCTGCGGTAGCCGGGCGGGGGCGTGCGGGCCGCGTCGGCCGTGCCGGTCCGGTCCGGTCCCCCGCCGCCGGGGCGCGTCGACACGGTCGAGGTGACCGTACGGGTGGGCGCGGCCTCCGTATGCCCGCCGCCGCCCCGGCCGTCGCCGTCCCCGTCGCCGTCCCGCAGGAACAGCGTCGCCGTCGCCGCCCCGGCCCCCGCCATCACGGCGACGAGCACGCTCGCGACCAGCGCGCCCCGCACGCCGCCGAGGCGCAGCCGCATCGCCCTGGGCACGAGCGGTACGTGGGACTGCGTGGCGGGGCACGGGGGCGCGGCCTCGGGCGCGATGCCGGTCGCGAGGAACGCCAGCAGCAGCCGCTCCGCCTCCGCCGCGCCGAGTCTGCGCTGCGGATCGCGCTCCAGCAGGCGGCGTACGACGGGGAGCAGCGGGCCGGCGGCGGCGGGCGGCACGATCGGGTCGTGCATGACGGCGCACAGGACGCCGCCCAGGGAGTCGCGGTGGAAAGGGGACTCGCCGCTCACCGCGGTGCACAGCAGCACGCCGAGCGACCACAGGTCGGAGGCCGGGCCGGCGGCGCGGCCCTCCATCCGCTCGGGCGCGGTGTACTCGGGCGAGCCGACGAAGGACCCGGCGTCGGTGATCGTCGTACCGCCGTCGAGCCGGGCGATCCCGAAGTCGGTGAGGACGACGCGGCCGGTGCCCGCCTCCAGCAGCACGTTGTCGGGCTTGAGGTCGCGGTGCAGTACGCCGCGTTCGTGGGCGTTGCGCAGTGCGCCGACCAGCGCGAGACCGATCCGGGCGGCCTCGCGGACGTCGACCGGCCCCGAGGAGGCGATCCGGTCCGCCAGCGAGTCGCCGTCGATCAGCTCCATGATGATGTACGAGAGACCGGCGTCGGAGTCCTCGACGATGTCGTGCACGACGATCACGTGCGGGTGGACCAGTTGGGCCACGGTCCTCGCCTCGCGCAACGCGCGCTCGCGCCGCAACCGCGCGTCGGCCGTGGGCAGGCCGGGCTCGTCCCCGCCGAAGTGCAGCTCCTTGACGGCGACCTGCCGTCCGAGCAGTTCGTCCGTGGCCTGCCAGACGGTGCCCATGCCGCCGCGCCCCAGCCGGTCGCCGAGGCGGTAGCGCCCGGCGACGAGGCGGCTGCCGCCCCCTGTTGCGCCGGTCATCGCGTGTGAGTGGTCCACGTCATCTGTCCTGCCCCGCGTCTAGGAGGCCCAAGGGCCTGGTCAGCCGCCTGTCACCCGGTAGGCCGCCGTGGCCTGTTCGTAGATCTCGGTGATCCTGTCGCGCTGGGCTTCCGGTCCGATCACCTGGACGACGTGGTACCGGTCGCCGACGATCATCGCGAGGTTGCGTACGTACACGTCCCGTCCGCTGCTGTCCTGCCAGGTGAACTGGCCCTCCGCCATGGCCTGCTGCCCCACGTCGATGCGGCGCAGCCCGTTCTGGGTCGACCAGGAGGAGTCCCTGACCGCCTGGAGTTCGCGTTCCCTCTTGAGCTGGTAGTCCATCGGGTCGCCGCCGTACTCCTCGACCGTGTCGCGGCCGGGCACGACGAGCAGCTCGAAACCGCTGCCCCGGTAGCGGACCTGGCCGGCGTCGTTGATCGGCCGCCGCTCCCAGTCCTTGTCGACGGCGATCTGGAAGCCCTCGGGGTCCTTGCGCAGCGCGTACCCGTCGGCGACGTCGGGGGCCGGCGCGGAGGTCTGCGGCTGCTGGGAGCCGGGCGTCTCGCGCGGATCGGGCCGCTCGCTCGCGGGTCCGGCGGACGGGCCGGGGGTGGCGGGCGCGCCGGTGCTCCGTCCGGCGCCCGCCCGCACGGGGTCGCCCGCCGGGCTGCCGTCCTTGCCGCCGTCCTCCTGGCCGGCCTTGGGCATGAAGACCATCGCGTAGACGAGCGCGGCGGTCAGGCCGAGGAGGATGAGGAGCAGGAGCGTGCGCCCGAGCGAACGCGGGCCGCCGCGCTGCTTCTTCTGGATCCGCGGCTCCTTGATGCGCGGCTCCCTGGGCGGTCGCGGCTCGCGCGGCTCCTGGTGCTCCGCCCTGCCCCGGGGTTTGGCCTTCTTGTGCCGGTGGCGGCCGTGCACGTCGGACGACGCGCCCCGGCGTCTGCGTACGAGCTCACCGCGGCGGCGCACGATGGGCAGCCGCGCGGCGTCGGCGGACGGCAGCGGCACGACGTCCGCCCCGGCCTCCGGCTCCGGCGCGGACCGGACCAGCGAGCGCAGCCAGCCGCGCAGCTCCTCGAAGTCGGGGCGCTCGGTCGGGTCCTGGCGCAGCAGCGACTCGACGACCGGCCGCAGCGGGCCGCACTCCTCGGCGAAGGCGGGCGGCTCGGCGCAGACGAGCTGCACCAGCTCGATGGCGCTCTCCTCCGGGTACGGGGCGTGGCCCTGCACCGTACGGAAGAGCAGCGCGCCGAGCGCCCACAGGTCGGTCGAGGGGCCGATGGGCGGGGCGAGCTGCCAGTTCCCGTGGACGGAACCGGCCTGCTCGGGCGCCCACCGCTCGGTGACGGCGCCCACCAGGGCGATCCGCGCCTGCCGGGCGCGCTCGGCGGCGAGCGGGGTGGCGGGTCCTCGGTACACGGGCGGCTGTCCGCCGGTGTCGCCCCGGTTGTCGTGCCCGCCCGCCACGACCTCGTCCCAGCTCCGGGCCGGGGGCCGGGGCTGGGCCTCCGGGGGCGCAGGGTGCGGCTGGTGCGGTCCGCGGCGCAGGCCGTCGGCCCGCATCCCGTCGCCCGCCGGGGAGCGCGGGACCGCGCCGTGCCAGGAGTCGTCGTGGTCACCGGTGGCGGCGGGGAGCCGGCCGCCGGTGGTGGCGGGCGCGCCCTGGGGCGGGGCGGGGGCATTCCGCCGGTCGCCGGGGGCGCCCGGGCGGGGGTCGTGCCAGGCGCCGGGAAGCTCGGGCCGCCGGGGGAGCTCGGCGGGGTCGGGCCCGGGGTCGAGGTCGACGTACGGGCTGATGGCGCGCGGGGCCGCCGCAGGGCGCTGGGCCGGCACCGCGTTGGCCGCTCCGGGGCGCTGCTCCTCGTTGACCCGGGCCGCCGCGCGGGCTCCCGCGCGGTACGCCGCGATCGCTCCGGCGCGCGCCGCGCGCACTTCGGCGGCGGGGCTGCCGCCGCCCGCGGGCAGCGGGGTGCGGTCGCCGGGGGCGGGGACGCCGTACTGGGCGGGCGCCTCGTGCCCGGGCGCCGGGCTGCCCCAGCTTCCGCCGCCCTCCTCCTCGTCGTCCGCGGGGTCGGCCGGCGGCAGGGGCACGGGGGCGTATCCGCACAGCGCCTCCTCGGCCGCGCCGGCCGCGAGGCCGGTCAGGACGATGCGGCCGTCGTCGCAGACGAGCACGGTGCGGACGGTGATGTTGCGGTGGGTCCAGCCGTGGGCGTGCAGCACCCGCAGGGCGGTCAGCACGTCGGCGGCGATCTCCGCCGCCCGGTAGGGGTTGAGCGGCTTCTCGGCGAGCAGCGCCGCGAGGGGCCGCGCGGCGACGAGTTCACTCACTATCCACAGCGAGCCGCCCTCGGCGAAGACGTCGAAGACCTGGTCGAGCCGGGGGTGGTCGGGGATCTGCGCGGCGGCCTGCGCCGCCTCGACGGCCCGGCGCACGGCGGGATCGGCCGGCCGCCGGGTCGTACGCCCGGCGGCGCGGCGCTGCGCGGCCCCGCCGCCCTCGCCGTCCAGGAACTCCGCGTCCACGACTTCGGGCAGCGGGATCTGACGGACCAGCACCTCCTGGCCGCTGTAGGTGTCGAACGCCCTGGTCTCCACCAGTTCGTACGCGTCGGAAGGCGGCAACGGAAGGCGGTAGCGGTCGGCAAGCACCCGACCCGCGTAGTCATCCACGACGCCTCCCCAGAGCGCGCTGTACCCCCGACCCGGTGACCGCACCAAGTCGTCAATTCCGGTCGCGTACGGTCAGTCCACGAGCTCTCACGATACGTGGCCGAACCCGGCCGCGCCGCCGGGTCTCGACAACCCGGCGGATGTGAGCGTCAGTCCTTCGGCTTGAACGTGTCGTGCGCGGTCTTGCGCAGCGTCCGGCACTCCTCGCCGTTCCACTCGCTCGCCCGGCAGCTCACCATGATCGAGTAACCGTGCGTGGCGTCGACCTTGAAGCCCCGGTTCAGGACGTGTACCCGCATTCCGCCCTGATCGCGCTCGAACTCCCAGTCGGCGGTGGTGGGGTACCCGTTGTAGTCGACGGGCCGTATTCCCAGGTGCTTGTAGTTGCTGCTGGTCGCGGCGACTCCGGCCTGTGCCGCCGCCCAGGCGGCGCGGGCGTCGTCGCGGGGGCTTCCGTTGAAGTCGACCTGGACGCGCGGGAAGGCGCCCGGCCGCGCGTTGTAGATGCCGCCGGAGTTCACACCCGCTATGTCGGTGCGCTTGAACCCCTTCGGCATCGCCATCGTGAAGCGGAACCGGTCGTCGCTGACCTTCACGTACCCCTTGGGCAGGGCGCCGCCCTTCGGCGGGTCGTCCGTCGCGGAGTCGTCCGAGGCGTCCTCGCCGTCGTCGGCGGCGTCGTCCTTGCCGGCGTCGTCACCCGTGGCGTCGCCCTTGCCCTGGCCCTGGCCGGTGTCCTGGCCGGGGCTCTTCCCGCTGTCGGGCTCCTTGCCCTGGTCGGCGCCGCCCTTGGCGTCGCCGCCGGCGGTCGTGCCGCTCGAAGCGGACGTTCCGTCCTTGGACTTGCCCCGGGCTCCGTCGTCGCCGCCACCGGTCAGCGAGACGACGAGCACGGTGCCGATCAGCGCCAGCGCCGCGACGACCGCCACTATCACCAGCGTGCGGCGCGGGACGACATCGGTCAGCGACGCCCGCGCCGGCGGCTTGGGTCCGCCCGCGGGCTGCTGCGTCGTCGCGGTCTGCTTCGGCCTGGCGGCCTGGGCCGCCGCCGCGTTGCGTACGGACTTCAGCGCGCCCCGGACCCGGTCGCCGGGGGCCGCGGCGTCGTCCGCCTTCGCGTCGCGCCCGGCCGGCCGCACCTCGCTGAGCACGTCCTCGGGAACGGGCGGCAGCGGCACCACCCGCGTCGCCTCCAGCGAAGGACGGGCCCCGTCCGGCTCCTCGGGCAGGTGGATCACGTCGTTGAGGAGGGCCCGGGCGCCCGCCTCGTCGAGCCGCTGGTCGGGGTCCTTGGCCAGCAGGCCGTAGATGACCTCTTCCAGCGGGCCGGCGTTCTTCGGCGGGTCGAGCGGTTCGGTCATCACGGCCGTGAGGGTCGCGATCGCGGACCCCTTGTCGTACGGCGGGGTGCCCTCGACCGAGGCGTAGAGCAGACCGCCCAGCGACCACAGGTCGGCGGCCGGGCCCGGCTTGTGACCACGGGCCCGTTCCGGCGAGATGTACGAGGGCGCGCCCACCAGCATGCCGGTCGACGTGATCGACGGGTCGCCCTCGACCTGCGCGATGCCGAAGTCGGTCAGGACGACCCGGCCGTCCTCGGAGATCAGCACGTTGGACGGCTTCACGTCACGGTGCAGGATGCCCTGGCGGTGCGCGGCGCGCAGTACGTCGAGGATCGCGAGGCCCACTTCGGCGGCCCGTCGCGGCGTCAGGAGCCCGTCCTGGCGCACGACGTCGGCGAGCGACTTGCCCTCGATCAGCTCCATGACGATCCAGGGCCGGTCGTCCTCGTCGACCACGTCGTAGACCGTCACGGCGCCGTTGTTGCGGATGCGGGCGATCGCCTTGGCCTCACGCAGGGTGCGCGTGATGAGCCGGCGCTTCTCCTCTTCGTCGATGCTCGTGGGGAAGCGCAGTTCCTTGACCGCGACCGTGCGGCCCAGCGTCTCGTCGACCGCGCGCCAGACCGTACCCATGCCGCCCCGGCCGAGCACTTCCCCGAGCCGGTACCGACCGGCGAGAAGACGTCCCTCGGTGTCCTTGGACTGCTCCGCCTCCGACATGCGTCCCCTCTGCGATCCCTGATCTTCGCCCGCGATGGCTGCGTTCCAGGGTGATGCGACAACGCGCCCTGGCAGAGCCTTCATTGTCCCTCACCGCGCGACCGATCGTGGTCCCGGGTCGCCGGGGCCTTTCCACCGGGCGAACAAAAGGGACCCCGCGCAGGTCACAGCAGTTTCAGGCCGTCGCCACCGAACCTTCCCGCCCCCTTGCCGAGTTCACCGCATCACGGCCAGTCACTGAATCGGGGCGATGTCCGGCGCCCCGAGCCGCGCGGCGTCGGCCGTCAGATCGTCCGGCTGGCGCTGCGACTCCCGTTCCGCCTCGACGCGCTTCTCGTAGTGCTCGACCTCCTTCTCGATCTGCTCCTTGTCCCAGCCGAGGACCGGCGCCATCAGCTGCGCACACTCGCGCGCGCTGCGCGTTCCCCGGTCGAAGGTCTCGATGGAGACGCGCGTACGCCGGGTCAGCACGTCGTCCAGGTGGCGGGCCCCTTCGTGCGAGGCGGCGTACACGATCTCCGCCCGCAGGTAGTCGTCCGCCCCGCCCACCGGCACACCGAGCCCGGGGTCACGGGCGATCAGCTCCAGCAGTTCCTCGGCCAGGGACCCGTACCGGTTCAACAGGTGCTCCACCCGCACGACGTGAAGGCCCGTCCGGGCGGCGATGCGCGCCCGCGCGTTCCACAGCGCCCGGTACCCCTCGGCCCCGGCCAGCGGCACCTCCTCCGTCACGCACTCGGCGACGCGCTGGTCGAGCGCGTGCACCGCCTCGTCGACGGCGTCCTTGGCCATCACGCGGTACGTCGTGTACTTGCCGCCCGCGACGACGACGAGCCCGGGCACCGGGTGCGCCACCGTGTGCTCGCGGGAGAGCTTGCTCGTGGCGTCCGACTCGCCGGCCAGCAGCGGCCGCAGGCCGGCGTACACGCCCTGCACGTCGTCACGCGTCAGCGGCACCGCCAGCACCGAGTTGACGTGCTCCAGCAGGTAGTCGATGTCCGCGCTGGACGCGGCCGGGTGGGCCTTGTCGAGGTCCCAGTCGGTGTCGGTCGTGCCCACGATCCAGTGCCGGCCCCAGGGAATGACGAAGAGCACCGACTTCTCGGTCCGCAGGATCAGCCCGGTCGACGAGTGGATGCGGTCCTTCGGCACCACCAGGTGGATGCCCTTCGACGCCCGCACGTGGAACTGGCCGCGCTCGCCGATCAGCGCCTGGGTGTCGTCCGTCCACACCCCCGTCGCGTTGACGACCTGCCTGGCCCGGACCTCGTACTCCCCGCCGCCCTCCAGGTCCCGCACCCGGGCCCCGACGACCCGCTCGCCCTCGCGCAGGAACCCCACGACGCGCGCCCGGTTGGCGACCTCGGCGCCGTACTGCGAGGCCGTGCGCACCAGCGTCGTCACGAAGCGCGCGTCGTCCATCTGGGCGTCGTAGTACTGGAGGGCGCCCACCAGGGCGTCCTTCTTCAGCGCGGGCGCGACCCGCAGGGCGCGCTTGCGCGAGAGGTGACGGTGCATCGGCAGGCCGCGCCCGTGCCCGGACGACACGGACATCGCGTCGTACAGCGCGACGCCCGATCCGGCGTACCACCGCTCCCAGCCCTTGTGCTGGAGCGGGTAGAGGAACGGCACCGGTTTCACCAGATGCGGGGCGAGGCGCTCCAGCAGCAGTCCGCGTTCCTTCAGCGCCTCCCGTACGAGTGCGAAGTCGAGCATCTCCAGATAGCGCAGACCGCCGTGGATGAGCTTGCTCGACCGGCTGGACGTGCCGGAGGCCCAGTCGCGCGCCTCGACGAGCCCCGTCGAGAGTCCGCGCGTGACGGCGTCGAGAGCCGTCCCGGCGCCGACCACTCCCGCGCCCACGACGAGCACGTCCAGTTCACGCTCGGCCATCGCCGCGAGCGCCTCGGCGCGCTCGGCGGGTCCCAGTGTCGCTGCCCTCACTGCTGCCTCCCGTAGTGGTCGGGGTGGCCGGGATCACCTCCCCGCCACTTCGATTCTGTCTGGGCCGCCCGTCTCCGGCCACCGCCTGTGGACAACACTCCCGCGCCCCGGCCTCGCACAATGCCGCATAACGGTCATATTTACGCTTAGTCTGAAATTGCGCTCGCCCGAACTGTCCACAGGGTTTGCGCGTTGCCTCCCCTCCGGCTATTGGGAAGGACGGCCCACCGCCATGCCCGCAGATCTCGCCGTCATCGGACTCGGCCATCTCGGCCTGCCCCTCGCCCAGGCCGCGGTCGCCTCCGGCATCGACACCATCGGCTACGACACCGACCCCGGACGCCTCACGGACCTCGCCGCCGGGCGCGCCCCGGGCGACGGCTCCCTCACCGCCGCCGACCTGCGCCGCATGCTGGCCGGGGGCTTCCGCACCGTCAAAACCCCGGCCGAACTGGGCCGGGTCCGTACCGCCGTCATCTGTGCCCCCACCCCGCTCGGCGCCGACCGTACGCTCGACCTGAGCCACGTCGGCGACGCCGCCAGGATCCTGGCGGCGCGACTGCGCCCGCACACCACCGTGCTGCTCGAATCCGCCGCCTACCCCGGCACCACGGAAGAATTCCTGCGCCCCATCCTCGAAGAGGGCTCCGGGCTCCGCGCGGGCCGGGACTTCCACCTCGCCTACTCCCCCAGTCGGGTGGATCCGGGCAGCCGGCAGCACCGTCACGCCAACACCCCGCAGGTCATCGGCGGCCTCACCCCCGCGTGCACCGAGTCGGCAGCCGCCTTCTACGGGCGCCTCACCGACAAGGTGGTCCGCGCGCGCGGACCGCGCGAGGCGGAGACCGTCGGCGTACTGGAGACGAACTACCGGCACGTCAACATCGCCCTGGTCAACGAGATGGCCGTCCTGTGCCACGACCTCGGCGTCGACCTGTGGGACGTCATCCGCTGCGCCGAGACCAAGCCGTTCGGCTTCCAGGCGTTCCGCCCGGGACCGGGCGTCGGCGGCCACGGCGTCCCCGTCGACCCCAACTACATCCCGCACAGCGGCGGCACCCCCGGCCACCCCCTGCGCATGGTCGGGCTCGCGCAGGAGATCAACGACCGCATGCCGCAGTACGTCATCCAGCGCTGCGCCACGCTCCTCAACGAGCACGGCAAGTCCGCCCGCGGCGCCCGCGTCCTGCTGCTCGGCGTCACCTACAAGCCCGACCTGGCCGACCAGCAGAACTCCCCCGCCCAGGAGATCGCCACCCGCCTGATGGACCTGGGCGCGCAGGTCGGCTACCACGACCCGCACGTCCCCGACTGGCGCGTCCGCGACGTCCCGGTCCCCCGCGTCGACTCCCTCTACGAGGCGGCCGCCAACGCGGACCTGACGGTGCTGCTCCAGAACCACCGCACGTACGACCTCCAGGCCCTCGCGGTGAAGGCGCAGCTCCTGCTCGACACGCGCGGCGCCTCCCCGACGGGGGCCACCCACCGGCTCTGAGCCCATGGCAATGCCCGGAACTCGAAGGTGCGGTGTCGTACGGCACTGCTAGCGTTCGGCGTCACTTGTCGCACGTCCGTGCGCATCCACGGTGCACCACATCCCTTGGGGGGGATTCTCACCATGAGCCAGTCCGTACCGCCGCCGCCGTCCGGCAACCCGTTCGCCGACCACGCCTACCCGCAGGCCCCCGCCCCGGCCCCGGCGCGCGACAACGTCGTCCTCGGCGTCGCGGCGGCCTTCGCCGCCGCGCTGGTCACCGGCGGCATCTACGGCGGCATCATCGGCGCCACCGACTACCAGATCGGTTTCGCGGCGGTCGCCGTCGGCTACCTCGTCGGCCTGGCGGCCGGCAAGGCCGGCGGCGCCAACCCCGCCCTGCCGGTGGTGAGCGCGATCCTCTCGCTCGGCGCGGTCTACTGCGGCCAGCTGCTCGGCTTCGCGATCGTCCTCGCCGAGGCGCTCCACATCGGCGTGACGGAGATCCTCTTCCAGGAGTTCCAGCAGCTCACGTCCGTCTGGAAGGAGGAGGCGGGCCCGATGACCTTCCTCTTCCTCGCCATAGGCGCGTACGCCGCCTTCTCGGCCGCCAAGAAGTCCGCGGCCTGACGCCGCCGACCACGCGCGAAGGGGCCCGCACCACGGCGTCACACCGCGGTCCGGGCCCCTTCGCGTAGTGACACGGGCGCGTCAGCGCTTGTGCTCGGCCGGGGAGACCGTGACCTCGACGCGCTGGAACTCCTTGAGCTCGCTGTAGCCGGTCGTGGCCATCGAGCGGCGCAGCGCGCCGAACAGGTTCATCGAACCGTCCGGGGTGTGCGACGGGCCGAGGAGGATCTCCTCGGTCGTGCCGACCGCGCCCAGGTCCATGCGCTTGCCGCGCGGCACGTCCTCGTGGACGGCCTCCATGCCCCAGTGGTGGCCGCGGCCGGGCGCGTCCGTCGCGCGGGCCAGCGGGGAGCCCATCATCACGGCGTCCGCGCCGCAGGCGATGGCCTTCGGCAGGTCGCCGGACCAGCCCACGCCGCCGTCGGCGATGACGTGCACGTACCGGCCGCCGGACTCGTCCATGTAGTCGCGGCGCGCCGCGGCCACGTCGGCGACGGCGGTGGCCATCGGGACCTGGATGCCCAGCACGTTGCGGGTGGTGTGCGCGGCGCCGCCGCCGAAGCCGACGAGGACGCCGGCCGCGCCCGTACGCATCAGGTGCAGCGCGGCGGTGTACGTGGCGCAGCCGCCCACGATGACCGGGACGTCCAGCTCGTAGATGAACTGCTTGAGGTTGAGCGGCTCGGCGGCGCCCGACACGTGCTCGGCGGAGACCGTGGTCCCGCGGATCACGAAGATGTCGACACCGGCGTCCACGACGGCCTTGGAGAACTCGGCCGTGCGCTGCGGAGACAGCGCGGCGGCGGTGACGACGCCCGAGTCGCGCACCTCCTTGATGCGCTGCCCGATCAGGTCCGCCTGGATGGGAGCGGCGTAGATCTCCTGGAGGCGGCGGGTCGCGGCCTCGTCGTCGAGCTCCGCGATCTCCTGGAGCAGCGGCTCCGGGTCCTCGTACCGGGTCCACAGACCTTCGAGGTTCAGTACGCCGAGACCGCCCAGCTCGCCGATGCGGATGGCGGTCTGCGGGGAGACGACGGAGTCCATCGGAGCGGCCAGGAACGGCAGCTCGAAACGATAGGCGTCGATCTGCCAGGCGATCGAGACCTCCTTCGGGTCCCGGGTGCGCCGGCTCGGCACGATGGCGATGTCGTCGAACGCGTACGCCCTGCGGCCGCGCTTGCCGCGCCCGATCTCGATCTCAGTCACGTGTGTGGCCTTTCCCTCTTGGTATGCCGCTCCAGTATCCCCGACACACACGACAGGGGCGGCCCCGGGAAATCCGGGGCCGCCCCTCAGCGTGTACGTGCGAGGTTACTTCCTGCTGTAGTTCGGCGCCTCTACCGTCATCTGGATGTCGTGCGGGTGGCTCTCCTTGAGGCCCGCCGAGGTGATCCGTACGAACCGGCCGTTCTGCTGAAGCTCCGGAATCGTCCGGCCGCCGACATAGAACATCGACTGACGCAGGCCGCCCGCGAGCTGGTGCACGACGGCGGCGAGCGGACCCCGGTAGGGCACCTGGCCCTCGATGCCCTCGGGCACGAGCTTGTCGTCGGCGCCGACGCCCTCCTGGAAGTAGCGGTCCTTGGAGTACGACTTGGCCTGGCCGCGGGACTGCATGGCGCCCAGCGAGCCCATGCCGCGGTACGACTTGAACTGCTTGCCGTTGATGAAGAGGAGCTCGCCGGGCGACTCCTCGCAGCCCGCGAGCAGCGAGCCGAGCATCACCGTGTCGGCGCCCGCGACGATGGCCTTAGCGATGTCGCCGGAGTACTGGAGGCCGCCGTCGCCGATGACCGGCACGCCGGCCGCCTTGGCGGCGAGCGACGCCTCGTAGATCGCGGTGACCTGCGGCACGCCGATGCCGGCGACGACGCGGGTGGTGCAGATGGAACCGGGGCCGACGCCGACCTTGATGCCGTCGCAGCCGGCGTCGATGAGCGCCTGGGCGCCGTCGCGGGTGGCGACGTTGCCGCCGATGACGTCGACCGTGGAGTTCGACTTGATCTTGGCGACCATGTCGCCGACGAGCCGGGAGTGACCGTGGGCGGTGTCGACGACGATGAAGTCGACGCCCGCCTCGATGAGCGCCTGGGCGCGCTCGTACGCGTCACCCGCGACGCCCACGGCCGCGCCGACGAGCAGCCGGCCCTCGGCGTCCTTGGCGGCGTTCGGGTACTTCTCGGCCTTGACGAAGTCCTTGACCGTGATGAGGCCCTTGAGGATGCCGGCGTTGTCGACCAGCGGCAGCTTCTCGATCTTGTGGCGGCGCAGCAGCTGGACCGCGTCGACGCGGGAGATGCCGACCTTGCCCGTGACCAGCGGCATCGGCGTCATGATCTCGCGGACCTGGCGGGAGCGGTCTGTCTCGAAGGCCATGTCGCGGTTGGTGACGATGCCGAGCAGCTTGCCCGCCGGGTCGGTCACCGGCACGCCGCTGATACGGAACTTCGCGCACAGCTCGTCGGCCTCGCCGAGCGTGGTGTCCGGGCGCACGGTGATCGGGTCGGTCACCATGCCGGACTCGGAGCGCTTCACGAGGTCGACCTGGTTGGCCTGGTCGGCGATCGAGAGGTTGCGGTGCAGCACGCCGACGCCGCCCTGACGGGCCATGGCGATGGCCATGCGGGACTCGGTGACCTTGTCCATCGCGGCGGACAGCAGCGGGACGTTCACCCGTACGTTCTTCGAGATGTACGAGGAGGTGTCGATCTGGTCGGGTGCCATGTCCGACGCGCCGGGCAGCAGCAGCACGTCGTCGTAGGTCAGCCCGAGCATCGCGAACTTCTCGGGCACTCCGTCGACGTTGGCAGTCATGCCTGACACCTTCCCAAATGGTCTTGCTCGGCGCGGATGTCCATGCTAACGGGATCGTGCGGTGTCTCATTCCACGAGCAAGATCACCTGCCGAATTCGTGCGTTCCTACGGACGGGGGCACGGGCCCGGGGGTCCGGCTACTGTCCGGCGAGGGCCCGCAGGCGGCTGAGCGCGCGGTGCTGCGCGACCCGTACGGCACCGGGGGACATGCCCAGCATCTGTCCGGTCTCCTCCGCGGTCAGCCCGACCGCGACCCGCAGCACCAGCAGCTCGCGCTGCGCCTGCGGAAGATTGGCCAGAAGTTTCTTCGCCCACTCGGCGTCGCTGCTGAGCAGCGCCCGCTCCTCGGGGCCCAGGGAGTCGTCGGGCCGCTCCGGCATCTCGTCGGACGGCACGGCGGTCGATCCGGGGTGCCGCATCGCGGCGCGCTGGAGGTCGGCGACCTTGTGGGCGGCGATGGCGAAGACGAAGGCTTCGAACGGCCTGCCGGTGTCCTTGTAGCGGGGCAGGGCCATCAGGACCGCCACGCAGACCTCCTGCGCCAGGTCCTCCACGAAGTGACGGGCATCACCGGGCAGCCGGTTCAGCCGGGTGCGGCAGTACCGCAGCGCCAGCGGGTGGACGCGCGCCAGCAGGTCGTGCGTCGCCTGCTCGTCGCCCTCGACCGCACGGCGGACGAGTGCACCGATCACCGTCGTCTCGTCGTCGCGCATCGGTCCATGGTGCCTTGGCGCCGAGGCATCCGCGGCACCGCGCCCGTAGTTGTGCACCGAAGCGTTATGAGCAGGTACGCCGGAACTCATTCTCTGAGCCCTCCCCTCCCGCTCGGCCGAATCGTCCCCGAGGAACTCCACCCCTCAAGGATGCGGCATCGGCGGCGGAAAGGGGCACGGGCGTCCGCCACCCCGTCCGCCGGGGAGCGGACGGGGATCGAGACACCCGCGCGGGAGCGCACCGGCCGGTCCTATCGGACCAGGCCCCAGCGGAATCCGAGCGCGACCGCGTGCGCCCGGTCCGAGGCGCCGAGCTTCTTGAAGAGCCGCCGGGCGTGCGTCTTGACCGTGTCCTCGGAGAGGAACAGCTCGCGGCCGATCTCCGCGTTGGAGCGTCCGTGGCTCATGCCTTCGAGCACCTGGATCTCACGCGCGGTGAGCGTCGGGGCCGCCCCCATCTCCGCGGACCGCAGCCGGCGGGGGGCGAGCCGCCAGGTCGGGTCGGCGAGCGCCTGCGTGACGGTGGCCCGCAGCTCGGCGCGCGAGGCGTCCTTGTGCAGGTAGCCGCGGGCACCGGCGGCCACCGCGAGCGCGACACCGTCCAGGTCCTCGGCGACCGTGAGCATGATGATCCGGGCGCCCGGGTCCGCCGAGAGCAGCCGGCGCACCGTCTCGACGCCGCCCAGACCGGGCATGCGTACGTCCATCAGAATCAGGTCCGAGCGGTCGGCGCCCCAGCGGCGGAGGACTTCCTCGCCGTTGGCCGCTGTCGTCACGCGCTCGACGCCGGGCACGGTCGCGACCGCGCGGCGGAGCGCCTCTCGGGCAAGCGGGGAGTCGTCGCAGACGAGGACGGATGTCATGAATGTCCTCCGCGACTCTCACAGCTGCTGCGCGTCACCTTGAGCCTCCAGGCTGGTACATATTCGTCACCTGTGCGATTGACGCTCTCGGACACTTGCCCGATCGCTTGTGCTTTCAACCGCCTCGCACTCTCAACGACGGTCACTCGAAAGAGTTACGGGTCGGACGGGCGCCATCAGCACTCTACGTGAGGGCCCGGTCGCACAGAAGCGCATCGGGGGTCGCCATGCCCCCTAAGTAAAGCTATGCCCCATTTAGCGCCTTTTCTTCCGTTTTGCTGGTGTCTGTGGCTAGATTCGCAATGAGTCATATTTACATCTACTTCCACAAGTAGACGCCAACTCACGGTCCAGACGCTCTCGATGCATCGACGCAAGGGGACAAGCAATGGCAGATTTCTCCCGCCTTCCCGGACCCAACGCCGACCTGTGGGACTGGCAGCTGCTCGCGGCGTGCCGCGGAGTGGACAGCTCGCTCTTCTTTCATCCGGAGGGAGAGCGGGGCGCGGCGCGGAGTGCGCGTGAGAACTCGGCTAAGGAGGTCTGCATGAGGTGCCCGGTACGCGCCGAGTGCGCGGCTCACGCGCTGGCGGTGCGTGAGCCCTACGGCGTGTGGGGCGGCCTGACCGAGGACGAGCGCGAGGAACTGATGGGCCGGGCGCGCACCCGCCTCATCGCCGCGTCGTCGGGGCCCGCCGGCACCCCGGATCCCTAGTCCCCGAAGGAACGTTTCTGCATCGGACCCCGCTCAGCACGGGGCCACCGCTCTCAGCGCGCCGCGGCCAGCGCGAGCTGGTCGAGGGTGGCCGCGACCGCCGGCACCTGCGCCAGGTCCGGAAGCGTGAGCGCCACGATCTCGCGCCGTACGGCGGGCTCCACCGCCACGGTGCGCGCGCCCTTGGGGCGTACCGACTCCATCGCAAGCTCGGGCAGCACCGCCACCCCCATCCCGGCGCCGACCAGGCCGATCACGGCCGGATAGTCGTCGGTCGCGAAATCGATGCGCGGCACGAAGCCCGCGCTCTCGCACACCTCGACCAATTGCCTGCGGCAGCGTGGGCAGCCCGCGATCCACGGCTCGTCGGCCAGCTCCCCGATGCCGACCCGGCCGGCGTCCGCGAGCCGGTGCCCCTCCGGGACCAGGCCGACGAGGCGGTCGGTCAGCAGCGGGCGTACGACCAGGTCGTCCCAGTCCTCGGCGGTCCCGCCGGGCCCGTAACGGAAGGCGAGCGCCACGTCGCAGTCGCCCTCACGCAGCATCTCGACCGAGCGCGGGGGCTCCGCGTCGACCAGCGACACCCGGGTCCCGGGGTGGGCCGCGCGCAGGGCGGCCAGCGCGGTGGGGACGAGGGTCGAGCTGCCGCTGGGGAACGACACCAGGCGCACGCGTCCGGCCCGCAGGCCCGCGATGGCGGCGACCTCCTCCTCGGCGGCGGTCAGCCCGGCCAGGATGCCCGCGGCGTGCCGGACGAGGACCTCTCCCGCCTGGGTGAGGCGCATCTCGCGGCCCGTACGGATGAGGAGCGGGGTCCCCGCGGAGTGTTCGAGGGCCTTCATCTGCTGGCTGACGGCGGGCTGCGTGCAGCCGAGCTCCCGCGCGGCGGCCGAGAAGGAGCCGGTGGCGGCCACGGCGCGCAGGACACGGAGATGGCGGGCTTCGATCACCCTTCAAGCATAAGCGCGGCTTGGGTGCGACGTGGATTAATCCAGGGCGACTTTGAGGCGAAGCCGGTTAGCGTTCGCTCATGCAGCTTCTGAGCGTCAACCTCGGCCGTCCCGAGGCCGTCGATTACACCGACTCGCCGAGTGGCACGACCGGCCTGAACAAACGGCCGGCCGACGGACCCGTACGGGTGGCGGCGCCCGGACCCAAGGGGGTCGGCGGGAGCGGTCTGGCCGGGGACGCCGTGTGCGACACGCGCCACCACGGCGGGAACGACCAGGCCGTGTACGCCTTCGCCCGCGAGGACCTCGACGAATGGGAACGCGAGCTCGGGCGCCCGCTCGCCAACGGGGCGTTCGGGGAGAACCTCACCACCCTCGGGGTCGACGTGAACGGCGCGCTCATCGGTGAACGCTGGCGCGTCGGGGCCGACTTGGTGCTGGAGGTCACTTGCGGCCGCATCCCGTGCCGTACGTTCGCGAGCGCGCTCGGCGAGAAGGGCTGGGTCAGGCGCTTCACGCGGCGGGCCGCGCCCGGGGCGTACCTGCGGGTGATCGAGCCGGGTGAGATACGGGCGGGCGACGCCGTCGAGATCGTGCACCGGCCGGACCACGACGTCACCGTGAGCGTGCAGTTCAGGTCGGAGACGACGGAACGCGAGCTGCTGCCGCGCACCCTGGCGGCCGGGGACGCGCTGCACCCGGAGGCGCTGGCGGCGGCGCGCAAGTACGTCACCCGACAGTCATCGGAGGCGAAACCTGGCGGGCGGGCGGGATCCGCGGGGCACTAACGTGCCCCGCATGACGACTGCACTGATTACGGGAGCGACCGCGGGCATCGGCGCCGCCTTCGCGCGGCGCCTCGCCACGGACGGGCACAACCTGGTGCTGGTGGCCCGCGACACCGAGCGGCTCCAGGAGCAGGCGACAGAACTGCACGACCTGCACGGCATCGAGGCGGAGGTGCTGACCGCCGACCTGTCGACGGAGGCGGGCATCGCCTCGGTCGAGGCGCGGCTGTCGGACCGCAGGCATCCGGTCGACCTGCTGGTCAACAACGCCGGGTTCGGCAACAAGGGACGCTTCCTGGAGGTGTCCATGGCCGACGAGCTGACCATGCTGAAGGTGCACTGCGAGGCGGTCCTGCGGCTGACGGCGGCGGCCGCATCGGGGATGAAGGACCGCGGGCGGGGCGGCGTCGTCAACGTGGCGTCGGTCGCGGCCTTCGTGCCGCGCGGGACGTACGGGGCCTCGAAGGCGTGGGTCGTGCAGTTCACGCAGGGCGCGGCGCGAGACCTGGCGGGGAGCGGGGTGCGGCTGATGGCGCTGTGCCCGGGCTTCGTGCGCACGGAGTTCCACGAGCGGGCCGGGATGGGGACGGACAACATCCCCGGCTGGATGTGGCTGGACGCGGACAAGCTGGTGGCCGCGGCGATGGCCGATCTGGCGCGCGGGAAGACGGTCTCGGTGCCGGACCCCCGGTACAAGGCGCTGATGGGCGCGGTGAAGCTGGCGCCGCGCGGCCTGCTGGGCGGCGTCACGTCCAGGACGGGCCGCAAGTACGGGCCTCAGTAGTCCAGGCACACCGCGGTGGTCGAGCCGTCCGCCCAGGTCACGTGGACGGTGCGGCCGGTGATCCGGACGGCGGCCAGGGTGCCGGCGGGTGACGGGGCCGGTTCGGCGGTCAGGGAGGCCAGGGCGACGAAGAGCGAGTCGCCCGCCCCGGTGCGGCCGTCGAGGGCCGCGGTACGGGTGCGGGGCGCGGCCAGGGTCGCGCCGGTGGGTGATTCGCTCGCGCCGGTGTAGCCGTGCACGGGGTGGAGCTGGGCGGTCGGGCGGGCGTGTCGCGGGGTGCCCCCTTCGCCGCCGGACGGGAGCGGGGCCGTCGGGTGGGTGCGGGGCGGCTCGGGCTTTCCCGCCGGTTCCTCTTCGGTGGCCCAGCCGGTCTGGCGTACGGGGGTGCCCTGCGGTGCGCCGGTGACGAGATGGGCGCGGAGTTCGGCGCGGCCGTGGGCGGCGGTGGCGGACACGACGCGGACGCCGGGGGCGGGGGTGTGCGCGGAGGCGGCCCAGCCGGGGCCGTGGGCCAGGGGTTCCGCGGGGCCCCGCCGGGTCCACGCGCCGTCGATGAGCAGCGCGAAGTGGTTGTCCGCGCTGTCGTGGGTCGGGCCGGTGCGGGTCGAGTAGGCGAAGCGGGCGTAATGGGGGTCGTCGTCCGGGCCGACGTGGTTGCTGCCGTGGTTGTGGAGGCGTACGAGGCCGTCGGCCGCCGTGGCCTGGATGAGCAGGTTCGGCGGGCCGAGGGCGGTCACCGCGTCGCCGTTCTCCACGGGCAGCGGCTCTTCGGGGTCCGTCCACACCGGGTGGTCGGCGGGGAGCAGCAGACCGAGGAAGCCCTTGGCGGCCCAGTACGGGGAGGCTGGGCCGGAGTAGTGCTGGACGACCGGCTCGTAGCGGCCGTGCCAGCCCGGCGTCAGCAGCCCCCGGTCGTCGACCGCGCCCCGGTCGAGGAAGTACCGCAGGGCGCCGGAGGCGAGGCGGCGGGTGGCGCCGGGGGTCAGCGGCGTATGACCGGTGAGCGCGCCGAGCCAGGGCGCGGCCGCGGCGGCGAAGCGGTAGGTGAGGGAGCGGCCGTACGGCATGGGCGCGCCGTTGGCGTCGAACATCCTTGTGTGCGCTTCGAGTTGGGCGTGCAGCCGGGGGCCGTAGCGGTCGAGGAGTGGGCGGTCGCCGGCGAGGTGGGCGTGCAGGACGGGATAGAAGTGCAGGGCCCAGGCGTTGTAGTGGTCGAAGGCGCGGTTCGGGCCGTCGCTGTACCAGCCGTCGCCGAGGTGCCATTCCTCGACGCGCGCGAGGGAGCGGTCGACGGTGGCGCGGGCGCGGTCGGTCTCGACACCGATGTCCTGGAGGAATCCGGCGACGGTGAGGCCGAAGAGCCACCAGTTGTTGTCGACGGGGGACGGGTCGAGGGCGGGCAGCAGCCAGTCGACGGCGCGGGCGCGGGTGCGCTCGTCGAGCGCGTCCCAGAGCCAGGGGCGGGTGAGGCGCAGGGCGAGGGCCACGGAGGCGGACTCGACGACGGCCTGGCGCACGTCGGCCGTCAGCGGCCAGGACTCGGGCGCCTCGGCGGTCGAAGCGCTTCCCGGTACGGGGTGTTCGGTGCCGGCGGCGAGACCTTCGGCGTAGCGGGCGAGATGGCCCAGGGGGTCGCGGCCGCCCTCGCCGGCGACGCGGAGGGCCGCGAGCAGGAACGTACGGGCGTAGCCTTCGAGGCCGTCGGAGCGCGGGCCGGAGCAACTGGGGCGAAAGCCCGGCAGGTTGACGAGCGCGTGGCGCGGGGACGCGTGGGGGCGGACGGCCAGCAGGAGCCGGTCCGCCGTCGCCACCCAGTCGTCGCGGTGTCCGAACGGCATGATGCTCCCCTGAAGGCTGTCCTGCTCCGTCGCCGGAATCTAGGACCTGGACTGATCGAAGGTCAATGCGTTGCGGTTGAATGATCGAAACTTCTATCGTTCGATCACGATTCATGATTGCCGTGCCACACACTGCGAGGGGGACTGCCGCCGTGCGCGAGAGTGCTGCTGACCGTCACGACCGACTGCTGGGCCTGGTACGGGAACGGGGCTCGGCCCGCGTCTCCGATCTCGCCGGCCTGCTGGGCGTCTCCCCCGTCACGGCGCGCCGGGACGTGGAGGAACTGGCCGGGCGGGGGCTGCTCGACCGGGTGCACGGGTCGGTGTCGTGGCCGCGCGAGCCGGGCGGCGCGGCGGCCGCGCCGGGCGGGGGCGCGGGCGGCGCGGTGCTCGGCATGCTGGCCCCCTCGGCGACGTACTACTTCGCCGAGGTCATCCGGGGCGCGCACGAGGCCGCGGCGCGGGCCGGGGCGCGGCTGATCCTGCGCATCTCGGACTACCGCCCGGAGGAGGACCAGGCCCGCACCGAGGGGCTGCTCGCGGCGGGGGCCGAGGGGCTGCTGGTGGCGCCGGGGTGGCGGCGGCCGGGCGACCCGGCGGCGTACGGCGACTGGATCGCCTCGCTGCCGGTGCCCACCGTGCTGCTGGAGCGGCAGCCGGCGGCCGGGTCGGCGCTGGACGGGATCGACCGGGTCTGCTCCGACCACCGGCACGGGGTGCTGCTGGCCGTGCGCCACCTGATGGAGCTGGGGCACGGGGCGCCGCTGCTGATGGCGCGCGACGACTCCCCCACGGCTCTCGCGGTGCGTTCGGGGTACGCGGACGCGCTCGGCGTCATGGGGGTGCGGGCGCCGCACGAGGTGATCGACTCCGTACCGGCGGAAGTGCGTCCGGACCGCTTCGAGGCGGCGGTGCAGGCGCTGCGGGCGGCGGTCGCGTCGGGGGCGGCGACGGCCGCGCTCGTCCACAACGACGTGGACGCGATCCAGGTGGCGCAGCGGCTCGCGGAGTTGGGCGTCCGGGTGCCGCAGGACCTGGCCCTGATCGCGTACGACGACGAGGTGGCGGCGCTCGCCGACACGCCACTGACGGCGGTGGCACCACCGAAGCGCGAGGTGGGGCGGCAGGCGGCCGGGCTGCTGGTGGAGCGGCTCGGGCAGGGGCGGGGCGCGGGCGAGGAGGAGCCGCGGCGGCATCTGGCGCTGCTGCCGCAGCTGCGCGTACGGGCATCCTGCGGGGCCGGGACGGTCTGATCTTTTTTCGATCAATCAATCTTTCGCTCTTGACTTCGCTCACGGGTGGCCCAAGTATCACGGCCAACGCAATGTCGCCGCCCGTTCAGGAGCCGTGCCGTGAGCCCCAGTTGGAACAGAACGTCCCATGTCATAGTCGGCGCCGCCACCGCCCTCGCCGTTCTCACGGCCTGCGGCGGCAGCGGCACGGACGAGAAGAAGGCAGCCCCGGGGAGTGACGGAAAGCCCGTCTCGATCACCTTCTGGGGCTGGGCCAAGGGCTCGAAGGAGGTCGTCGACGCCTTCAACGCCTCGCACGAGAACATCCGGGTGAAGTACGAGGAGATCCCCTCCGGCAACGCCGGCGGCTACGCCAAGATCTCCAACGCCGTGAAGGCGGGCAACGCCCCCGACCTCGTCTCCATCGAGTACCCGATGCTGCCCGAGTTCGTCAGCCAGGGCTCGGTGCAGGACATCAGCGCCCACCTCACCGACGACGTGAAGAAGAAGTTCCTGCCGCAGGCGGTCGAGCTGACCACCCTCGGCGGCAAGAACTGGGCCGTCCCCTTCGACGCATCGCCGCAGGCGTTCTACTACCGCAAGGACCTGTTCGAGAAGTACGGCGTCGAAGTCCCCAAGACGTGGGACGAGTTCCGCGAGGCCGCCGAGCAGGTGAAGAAGGCCGACAAGAAGGCGCGCATCGGGACCTTCTTCCCCGACGACCCGTCCACCTTCCAGGCGATGGCCTGGCAGGCCGGAGCGCGGTGGTTCAAGGCCGAGGGCGACACCTGGAAGGTCGACACGACCGACTCCGCCACGAAGAAGGTCTCGGCGTACTGGCAGGGGCTCCTGGACGACGACCTCGTCCACAACAACGCCTCCTTCAGCCCCGAGTGGACCAACTCCCTCAAGAGCGGGGGCACCGTCGGTTACCTCGGAGCGTCCTGGGGCGCGGGCGTGCTGACGGGCACCCTGCCCGAGCAGAGCGGCAAGTGGGCCGTCGCGCCGATGCCGTCCTGGGACGGGAAGCCGGCGAGCGGCATGCTCGGCGGTTCCACCTTCGCCGTGACCAAGGACAGCGAGAAGACCGAGGCGGCGGTCGAGTTCGCCCGGTGGATGACGACGACCGAGGACGGCGTCGAGGCCCGGATCGCCTCGGGTACGTCGAGCGCCTTCCCGGCGGCGGCGGAACTGCGCCCGGCGGCCAAGGCGGCCTTCGACGCGACCTACTTCGGCGGCCAGGACATCTACCAGGTGTTCGAGGGCGCCGGCTCCTCGATCACGCCCGGCTGGGCCTGGGGTCCGAGCACCGGCACCACCAACACGGTCATGAAGGACCAGTTCGGCAAGGTTGCCGACGACGGCGCGACGATAGCCGACGCCGTGAGGGCCGGTCACGAGGCGACCGTCTCCGAGCTGAAGAAGCGCGGCCTGAAGGTGAAGGGCTGAGACGAACGTGAAGGCCCGCACCCGCACCAATGCCGCCGCCGGCGTCCTGCTGACTCCCTTCTTCGTGCTCTTCACCCTGGTGATGGTGGTGCCGATCGGATACGCGCTCTGGCTGAGCCTGTTCACCGAGAAGCAGTCCGGACTGGGATTCGGCGGAACGGAGACCGTCTTCAGCGGCCTCGACAACTACACGGCGGCGCTGGGTGACCCGGCCTTCCGCGAGGGCTTCGCCGTACTCCTCGGGTACTGCGTCCTCTACATCCCGCTGATGATCGGCGGAGCCCTCGCGCTCGCCCTGCTCCTCGACTCCACGCTCGCCCGCGCCCGCCGCTTCTTCCAGCTCGCGCTGTTCCTGCCGCACGCCGTGCCCGGCATCATCGCCGCGCTGATCTGGGTCTACCTCTACACGCCCCAGCTCAGCCCGGTCGTCGACGCCATGGAGGCCGGCGGCGTCGGATTCGACTTCTTCGCACCCGAGGGCGCCCTCCCCTCCGTCATCAACATCGCGCTGTGGGAATGGCTCGGCTACAACATGGTGATCTTCTACGCCGCCCTCCAGGCCGTCGACCGCTCCGTGCTGGAAGCGGCCACGGTGGACGGGGCGGGCGCCTGGCGCATCGCGCTGAGCATCAAGGTCCCGCTGATCCGCGCCTCGGTCGTGATGGTCGCGCTGTTCACGGTCATCGGCTCGCTCCAGCTGTTCACCGAGCCGCTGATCATCAACAAGGGCACCGGATCATCCGTCACCTCCACCTGGACGCCCAACATGTACGCGTACACCGCGGCCTTCGACCGGGGCGACTACGGGCTCGCGGCCGCCGCCTCCGTGCTCCTCGCGCTCACCGCCGCGCTGCTCTCCTTCGCCGTCACCCGCTTCACCGGCCGGAAGGGAAAGAAGGCATGAAGCCTCCGGCCACCGCCACCGCCCCCAGCCCCTGGCTGTCGAGGACCGCCGTCAACGGCGCGCTCGTCCTCGCCACGCTGTACATGCTGCTCCCCCTCGTCTGGCTGGTCACCGCCGCCACCAAGGACACCGGCGGCCTGCTCGCCGGAAACGCCTTCTCCTTCGAGGACTTCAACCTCGGGGCGAACCTCACCGCCCTGGCGACGTACGGCGACGGCGTCTACTTCCGCTGGTACCTCAACAGCCTGCTGTACGCGGGCGGCGGCGCCGCGGTCAGCTCGCTGATCAGCGTCGCCGCGGGCTACGCCTTCGACAAGTACCACTTCCGGGGCAAGGAGAAGCTGTTCGGCGTCGTGCTGCTCGGGGTGCTCGTCCCCACCACGGCGCTCGCCCTTCCCATGTACCTGCTCGCCAGCGAAGTGGGCATCGTCAACACCTACTGGGCCGTGCTCCTGCCCGTGCTGGTCCACCCCTTCGGCGTGTACCTCGCCCGCGTCTTCAGCGCCGGCTACATCCCGGACGAGGCCCTCGAAGCCGCCCGTATCGACGGGGCCGGCGAGCTGCGCACCTTCTGGTCCATCGGTATGCGCATGATCATGCCGGGCTTCGTGACCGTCTTCCTCTTCCAGTTCACCGCCATCTGGAACAATTTCTTCCTCCCCCTGGTGATGCTCTCGGACCAGCAGCTCTTCCCGCTGAGCCTCGGCCTGTACGCGTGGAACAGCAACGCCCACGGCGAGCCCGAGTTCTATCCCCTCGTCGTCACCGGCTCCCTCCTCGCCGTCGTCCCCCTGATCGTCGCCTTCGTCTCCCTCCAGCGGCACTGGAAGGCGGGGCTCACGGCCGGAAGCGTCAAGTGACGTACGCAAGCGACCGTCAAGCGCCCGTAGAGGAGCCCGAGTCCCACCATGCACCACGCCACTGACAATCAGCCGTCCCTGCTGCTCGCGATGGGGCAGGGCATCGCGGAACGCCTGCTCACCGACCGCCACCGCGCCCGCCTGGCCGACCTCTCGCGCACGGATCCGTACCTGGTCGCGCACGACCTCGCCGCCCCCGCGCCGCGCGTCGCGGACGCCCTCGCCGAGGCCGAGGTCCTCTTCACCTGCTGGGGCGCCACGCCGCTGACCGACGAGGTCCTCGCCGCCGCCCCGAAGCTGCGCGCGGTCGTCCACGCGGCGGGCTCCGTCAAGCACCACGTCACCCAGGCCTGCTGGGACCGGGGCATCGCCGTGACCTCGGCGGCGGCCGCCAACGCCCTGCCCGTGGCCGAGTACACGCTCGCGGCCATCCTCTTCGCCGGCAAGCGGGTCCTGCACGCCGCCGCCCGCTACCGCGACCTGCGCGCGGCGCACGACTGGGGCGGGGAACTGCACGGCGCCGGAAACCACCGCCGCACCGTCGGCATCGTCGGCGCCTCGCGCATCGGCCGCCGCGTCATCGAGCTGCTCCGCCCCTTCGACCTGGACGTCCTGCTGTACGACCCGTACGTCACGCCGGGCGAAGCGGCGGCGCTCGGCGTCGGTCTCGCGCCGCTCGACGACCTGTGCGCCCGCAGCTCCGTCGTCTCGGTCCACGCCCCGCAGCTCCCGGCCACGCGCCACATGATCGGCAGCCGGCAGCTGGCCGCGATGCCCGCGGGGGCGACCCTGATCAACACCGCCCGGGGCTCACTCGTCGACGAGGCCGCGCTGCTGCCGGAACTGACCTCCGGCCGCCTGCACGCCGTACTCGACGTGACCGAACCGGAACTGCCGCCCGCGGACTCGCCGTTGTACGACCTGCCGAACGTGCTGCTGACACCGCACATCGCGGGGTCCCTCGGTGACGAGCTGCACCGCATGGCGGACCACGCCCTGGACGAGCTGGAGCGTTACGCCGCCGGGCAGACCTTCGCCGACCCGGTGCACCCGGCCGTCCTGCACCACTCGGCCTGAAACCAGCACAAAAGGGCTATTTCACTAAAATGGACGTATCTCACGTATTCCGCGAGGGTCGGGAGGCGCCATGAAATTCGTACAGATAATCGATTATACGACCGAGCGGTCCGACGACATGAACCAGCTCATGGACCGGTGGGTCGAGCAGACCAAGGGCAAGCGGACCGCCACGCACAACATCATCGGCAAGGACAGAGCGCAGGCGAACCACTACGTCGAGATCGTCGAGTTCCCCTCGCACGAGGAGGCGATGAAGAACTCGCACCTGCCGGAGACCGACCGGATCTTCCAGGAGATGGTGGAGCTCTGCGACGGCATGCCGTCGTTCACGGACCTCGACGTGGTGCGCGAGGAGCAGCTGAACTCGGCCGCCGCCCGCCGCTTCTTCCACGAGGTCGCCGTCGGGGGCAATCTCGACGCGATCGACGAGATGTTCGCGTCCGACTACCGGGACCACGACATCTTCAAGGAGGAGGAGAGCACGGTCGGCGCGGACGTCATCCGCAGCGATCTGACGGGCTGGCGCGACGCCTTCGACTTCCGCTTCGAGCTCGACCGGCAGGTGTCGGAGGGCGACGAAGTCGTGACGCTGTGGACGTGGACCGGCACGCACAAGGGCGACTTCATGGGGATCGCCCCCACCGGCAGGCAGTGCACCATGACCGGCACGACGATCTTCCGCTTCCACGACGGGAAGATCCAGGAGGGCTGGTGGCACGTGGACGCCCTGGGCCTGATGCGCCAGGTCGGCGCGCTCGACTGACCGTACGCGAAAGGCCCCCGTTCCCACCGCTGAGCAGCGGGAAACGGGGGCCTTTGCGCGACGCGGGACGTCAGTGGGAGTGGCCGTGGCCGCCGTGACCGGCGTCGCCCTCGTCCTCGGCCGGCTTCTCGACGACCAGGGTCTCGGTCGTGAGCAGCAGCGACGCGATGGACGCGGCGTTCTCCAGCGCGGAGCGGGTGACCTTGACCGGGTCGATGACGCCGGCCTTGACCAGGTCGCCGTACTCGCCGGTCGCGGCGTTGAAGCCGTGGCCCTTGTCGAGCTCGCTCACCTTGGCAGTGATGACGTAGCCCTCCAGGCCGGCGTTCTCGGCGATCCAGCGCAGCGGCTCGACGACGGCGCGGCGGACGACCGCGACACCCGTGGCCTCGTCGCCGGTCTTGCCGAGGCCGCCCTCGAGCACCTTGGCGGCGTGCACCAGGGCGGAGCCACCACCGGAGACGATGCCCTCCTCGACCGCGGCGCGGGTCGCGGAGATGGCGTCCTCCAGACGGTGCTTCTTCTCCTTCAGCTCCACCTCGGTGGCGGCGCCGACCTTGATCACGCACACGCCGCCGGCCAGCTTCGCGAGGCGCTCCTGGAGCTTCTCGCGGTCCCAGTCGGAGTCCGTGGACTCGATCTCGGCCTTGATCTGGTTGACGCGTCCGGCGACCTCGTCGGCGTTGCCGCCGCCGTCGACGATCGTCGTGTCGTCCTTGGTGACGGTGACGCGGCGGGCGGTGCCCAGCACGTCGAGACCGGCCTGGTCGAGCTTGAGGCCGACCTCTTCGGCGATGACGGTCGCACCGGTGAGGGTGGCGATGTCGCCGAGCATGGCCTTGCGGCGGTCACCGAAGCCGGGGGCCTTCACCGCGACGGCGTTGAAGGTGCCACGGATCTTGTTGACGACCAGGGTCGACAGGGCCTCGCCCTCGACGTCCTCGGCGATGATCAGCAGCGGCTTGGAGGCGCCGGCCTGGATGACCTTCTCGAGGAGCGGCAGCAGGTCCTGGATCGAACCGATCTTGCCCTGGTGGATCAGGATGTACGGGTCGTCGAGGACGGCCTCCATACGCTCCTGGTCGGTCACCATGTACGGCGACAGGTAGCCCTTGTCGAAGGCCATGCCCTCGGTGAAGTCGAGCTCCAGGCCGAAGGTGTTGGACTCCTCGACGGTGATGACACCGTCCTTGCCGACCTTGTCCATCGCCTCGGCGATGAGCTCGCCGACCTGCGAGTCCTGGGCGGAGAGCCCGGCCACGGCGGCGATGTCGGACTTGTCGTCGATCGGACGGGCGTTCGCGAGGAGGTCCTCGGAGATCGCCTTGACCGCGGCGTCGATGCCCTTCTTCAGGGCGGCCGGGGAAGCACCGGCGGCGACGTTGCGCAGACCCTCGCGGACCAGGGCCTGGGCCAGCACGGTGGCGGTGGTGGTGCCGTCACCCGCGATGTCGTTGGTCTTGGTCGCCACCTCCTTCACGAGCTGGGCGCCCAGGTTCTCGTACGGGTCGTCGAGCTCGACCTCGCGGGCGATGGTGACACCGTCGTTGGTGATGGTGGGAGCGCCGAACTTCTTGTCGATGACGACGTTGCGGCCCTTGGGGCCGATCGTCACCTTGACCGTGTCGGCAAGCTTGTTGACGCCGCGCTCGAGGGCGCGACGGGCGTCCTCGTCGAACTTCAGAATCTTCGCCATGGAGCTTCTCTGTCCTCTCAAACGAAATGCGCCCCGGGCCGCCCGGCTGTCGCTGGGGGCCAGGGGCGCAGATCAAAAGCAATCTTCGGGCGAATTACTTCTCGATGATCGCGAGCACGTCGCGAGCCGAGAGGACGAGGTACTCCTCGCCGCTGTACTTCACCTCGGTGCCGCCGTACTTGCTGTACAGCACGACATCGCCGACGGATACGTCGAGCGGCAGGCGCTCGCCGTTCTCGAAGCGGCCCGGGCCCACGGCCAGGACGACGCCCTCCTGGGGCTTCTCCTTGGCGGTGTCCGGAATGACCAGGCCAGAGGCCGTGGTCTGCTCGGCGTCGAGCGGCTGGACCACAATGCGGTCCTCGAGCGGCTTGATGGCAACCTTGGAGCTGGTGGTCGTCACGGTCCGGTCTCCCCCTTCGGAGATCTCACGGGGTTAACTGATGTGGGGTGGCGACCAGGTGGATCCGTCGTCGCGGGTGCCGGACCTGCCCGTCGCTACTGTTGGCACTCCCCACTGGAGAGTGCCAACGCCGAGACTATGACGCGGTTAGCACTCGGTCAAGCGGAGTGCCAATCCAACGCGGCCGCACGTGTTGACGAACGGGATCCCGCACGGGACCGCGGCAGGCCCCGGTCGCGGTTGGATCTCGATGGCGCCACCGCCCCGGCGGACCGTCGGGTTCCGTACGAGAGTGCCGTCATGCCCGCCGAACTGAGCCCCCAGGAGCACCCCGTGTCCGGCTGGGGCGACGCCGCCCTCGCCTTGTTCGTCCTCGTGACCGACGCGGCGGCCTGCTTCACGGCCGTCATCCTGCTCTGGGGCCGGGGCGCCGGCGAAGTTGCGGCGCTGATCACCTTCGGCGCTCTCGCCGCCGCTGCCGGCCTGACGGCGTACGGCTTCGGGAACGGCGGCCGGGTCATCACCGCCTGGGTGCAGTCGCTGGCCGCCCTGCTGCTCGGCGCGTCGGTGCTCTACGGCGCGGCCGGGGCGTACGCCGACGCGCATCCGGAGCCCGCGCCCGCGCGGACCTCCGACCCCGGCCGGACCGGCCACCAGTGCCGCAGCGGCGGCGACAGCAGTGAGTGTGCGGACAGCGGCGGCTGACCGGCCGCCGCCTCGCTCAGAGGTAGTCCTCCAACCGCGCCACCGCGAAGCCCTGCTCCTGGATCCGGCGCAGTATCCGCGCCGTCATCTCCGTGATGGTCGAACCCTTGACCTCGCCGGGACCCCGGAAGTGCGCGAGCACGATCTCGCCCGGCCGCAGCCGGTCGCCGTGCGCGTACCGCAGGTCGTTGATCTGCATCGACGCCCCCCACAGCACCACCGCCTCGGCCCCGCAGTCGCCCGCCGCCCGCAGCGTCTGGTTGTTGTACGCCCCGTACGGCGGCCGGAAGAGCCGGGGCCTGGCGCCGAACCGGGCCTCCAGGCGGTCCTGCTGGCCGCAGATCTGGGCGCGCTGACCGGCGTACGGGAGTCCGGGCAGGTAGGGGTGGTCGACGGTGTGGTTCTGCACGGTGCTGAGGCCGCCGCCCGCCCGCCGCAGCCGGTCGAAGTGGTCGTATCCGGGGGAGGCCACGCTGTCCGTGAGGAACATGCTGATCGGCAGGTTCAGGTCGTCGACCATGCGTACGAACGCGGGGTCCCGCTCGGCGCCGTCGTCGAAGGTGAGGAAGACGACCCTGTCGCCGGTCGGTACGCGGTCGACGACGAAGGGGCGCGCCGGTTTGCGCGCCGGGGGCGCCGGCGCGGCGCGCAGCGGCTCCCGCAGCCCCCACCGGGCGTACGCCGCCGCGCGGGGCGCGGGCGGTGCGTGCGCCGCGAGCGCCCGGGCTCCCGCGTCGCGGACCTTCGGGGCGACGCTGCGCACGGCCTTCCTGCCCAGGCGCTCGATCGGGTCCACGGACTGGGCGCAGCCGGTGAGCGTCAGCGCGCCGGCCGCCAGCAGCGCGACCGCCGGCCTGTGCGCGCGCCTCACAGGTAGTCCTCCAGCCGGGCGACGGCGTACCCCTTGGCGGTGACGGTCTTCATCACCCGCCGGATCATGTCCGGCATGGTGCCCTTCCAGTCGTCCCGGCCGCGGAAGTGCGTGAGGATGATGTCGCCCGGATGCAGGTCGCGGTCCCACTCCCGCCACTCCATCCGGTCGGGGAACGCCTCGGCGGCCCACAGCGGCACGGCCTTGATGCCGCAGGAGCGGGCGGCGCGCAGGGTGTCGGCGTTGTAGTTGCCGTACGGCGGCCTGAAGAGGCGGGGCCGCTTGCCGTACCGCTTCTGGATGACGTCCTGCATCCCGCAGATCTCGCGCTTCTGCCGGGCGTACGACAGGCCCGGCAGGTAGCGGTGGTTGAGGGTGTGGTTGTGCAGGGACACGCCGCGGGCCTGCATGCGCGCGAAGTAGCCGTAGTTCTCGCGCACGAGGTAGTCGCTGAGGAAGGCGCTGTACGGGATGCCCAGGTCGGTCATCATCTTCAGCAGCTTCGGGTCCTTCTCCGCGCCGTCGTCCATCGTCAGGAAGACGACCCGTTCCTTCACCGGGACGGTGGTGAAGACCGGCGGCAGTCCCGGCCCCGCGCCGAAGCCCTTGCGGGTGGTGACTTTCGGCTTGACCGCGGGCGGCGGGGGCGCGGCGAGCGGAGGCCGCGCGAGGCGCCACTTCTTGGCCGCCGCGACGCGCAGGGCCTGGGCGCGCCGCAGCCGTTCGGCGGACCCGGCCAGGTCGCGGACCGGACCCTGCCGGTACTCCTGCTGCTGGCCGGCGGCGGGGGCGGCGGGCCGGGGGCGTTCGGGGGCGGGCGTGGCGCAGGCGGAGGCGAGGGAGGCGGCGAGCAAAACGCCGAGCCCTGCGGCGTACCCACCTCCAGTGCGTTTTACCTTTTGTCGTACTAGTCGCATGGCGCCGCATCCTGCCAGCGCGCACCCCGGGACCCCGGCCGACACCAGCAGCGGCGGCGGACCGTCCCCCGGGTGGCCGACAGCCGGCGCGGCACGTCGGCCACCGTCGCTGAACCCGGCGCGGGGTGTGTCGGCATTACGTCCGGCACCCGGCGCGGCGTGGGTCGGCATGACGTCTGGCACCCGGCGCGGGGTGTGGCGGCCGTACGGCGGCCCCCGGCCAGGGGGCCGCCGTACGTCCCGGCACCCGGCCAGGGGTGGGTCTGCCGCCCGTCCCGGTACCCGGCCAGAGGTGTCAGCCGCAGCCCGGCACCCACCAAGGGGTGTCAGCCGTACGTCGCGGCCACCCCCAGCGCGGCCAGTGTGAACGCGTCGCGCACCTCACCGCGCCGGACCGCCTCCGCCAGCTCCCGCCGCGACCACCAGCGCGCGTCCGCGACCTCGCCGTCGCCGCCCGCGGGCACGGCTTCGTCGGGCAGGGCACCGTGGGACACGTCGGGCACGGTCACCTCCACCACCGCCGCCTCGCTCTCCAGCAGCCCGGAGTCCACGTCCAGACGCGCCAGCACCCTGGCGGCGCACCCCTCGATTCCGGTCTCCTCCGCCAGTTCGCGCAGCGCGTCGGCGACCGGGTCGCTCTCCCCGAAGCCGCGGGGCAGCTCCCACGCCCACCGCCCGACCGCGGGCCGCCACTGACGGACCATCAGCAGGCGGTCACCGCGCCGGGCCAGCACCACCACACCGGTACGGCCCCCGCCGACCCGCACCCGGTGCAGCTCCACCGCCTGCCCAGAGGGCAGCCGGTAGGTGTCGAGGAAGACGTCGCACCACCTGCCGTCCGGATCGCCGTAGACCCTGCGCGAACCGGAACGCTCCACTTCCCTGTCCACGGTCGCCTCCCTGCTCACTGTCCGTTCAAACCGCCGTCACCGTCGTCGGCAACTCCACCACATCGCACCGCCCGCGATACGCGTCCAGCGCGTGCCGGCCGACGGCCCGCCCCCCGGCCACGACCACCGTCACCACCGTGGGCACCAGCGCCCCCGCCATCCCCGACACCGCGTCGCCCAGCAGCCCTTCCCCCGCCACGAGGCTCGCCGCCGCGCCGAGCGTGCCGGCCGCCGTCAGCTCGCCGCCCCGTCCGCCCGCGACCCGTACCGCGCGCTGGACGCGCGTCAGCGGGGCCGCGTCCGCGCCGCCGCCCCCCGGGTCCTTCGTACGGGCGCCGAGCAGGTCGCCCATCTCCTGGAGCGCCGCCGGGTCGCGCGCCTGCCACCAGCGGGCCAGCGCGTCGGACGCGTCGTCGGCGAACCGCTGCCAGTCCTCCCCCGGCATCAGCCCGAGCCGGCGCTCGAAGTGGGTCGGGAACGTCACCACGGGCGCCTGCCCCGTGCCCGGCGCCGCCCGGCGTCTGCTCATCCCCCGCCGGGGCGCCGCCAGGGCCAGCATGCAGTGCTCGCCCGCCGCGATGGCCCGGTAATACGCCTCGTCGAACGCCTCCATCAGCAGCTCCGCGTCGGCGCGCCGCGCCGGGTCGGCGCCGCCGGACAGCGGGGCGAGCCGGTCGTGGAGCAGGCTGCGGTTCGGCATGCCGCCCACGTCGAGCGCGCCGCCGGTCCAGGCGGCCAGCACCGCGCGGCCCTCCTCGGACGCCAGCTCCCCCGGCTCCGGCGGCGGCTGGACGGCGTACGCGGTGGCGTAGTCGGCCGGGGTCAGCCCCCGCACCTCCAGCAGGCCCCGCCCGGCGGCCTCCAGCCAGTCGCCCCACCGGGCGACGAGACGCAGCCGCAGCGGCGTGTCGAGCTCACCGGTGGCCCGCAGCAGCCGGTCGACGGCCTCGACCGGCCCGTCGTCGGCCGTGACGGCGGCGCCCACCTCCGCCAGCCGGTGCTGAAGCCGCCGGCACCGCTCAACGCTCAGCGGGAGGGAGGCGAGCAGGACGCCCCGCGACAGCATCGCGACCAGTTGCGCTCCCAGGTCGGCGTCCCGCGCGTTCACCCGCACCGGCAGCATCGCGCCGCCGCCGACCGCCCGTATCGCCAGCTCGTCCAGCAGCTCGGGCGGGCGCAGCGCGGCGAAGGCGGCCCCGTCCAGCAGCTGTGCGTACGTCAGGAACGCCACGCCTCCCTGAAGCACCTCCCAGCGCAGCCGCCCCAGCAGCTCCACCCGGTCCTCCGGCGTGGGCCGCTCGCGGGGAACCCCCTCCGGACCGTCCGCACCGAGCAGGGCGCGCTGACGCCGGCTGTCCCACGCCGAGCTGAGTACCGCTTCCACCAGATCCCCCGATCCCCGCCGCCTCACGACACCTCGACAGTACGGCCCGCCACTGACAGGGAGAATGGCGTTCGTGGATCTCGACTCCTTCTCCGCCCTGCTGACCGACGAGGGCCAGTCCCTGCTCACCGCCCTGCGCGACCACGACCCCGCCGAGGAGCTGGCGACCGCGACGCGGCTGCGCCGTGAGCACCCCGCCGCGCTCGTCTCGGCGGCGCTCGGGCAGGCCCGGCTGCGGCAGCGGGCGGTGGCGAAGTTCGGCGCCGAGGACGCGTACCGCATGTACTTCACCCCGAACGGCGTCGAGCAGGCCACCCGCACGGCCGTCGCCGCGTACCGCGCCGGGCGCTTCGCCGCGCTCGGCGTACGCAGCGTCGCCGACCTCTGCTGCGGCATCGGCGGCGACGCGATCGCGCTGGCCCGCGCGGGCATCCGGGTCCTCGCGGTCGACCGGGACCCCCTGACGGCGGAGGTCGCCCGCGCGAACGCCGAGGCGCTCGGCCTCTCCGCCCTCGTCGAGGTCGAGCTCGCCGACGTCACGAGCGTCGACACCTCGCCCTACGACGCGGTCTTCGTCGACCCGGCGCGGCGCGGCGGCCGGGGCCGGATCTTCGACCCGGAGGCGTACTCGCCGCCCCTGTCCTGGGCGATCGGGGCCGCCCGTGGGTCCGCCCACGCGGCGCTCAAGATCGCGCCGGGCGTCCCGCACGAGGCGGTCCCCGACGACGCCGAGGCGGAGTGGATCTCGGACGGAGGGGACGTGAAGGAGGCGGTGTTCTGGTTCGGCACGGCCCCCGGGGCGGTCCGCGCCACGCTGCTCCCCGGACCGCGCACCCTGCTCGGCACGGGGCTGCCGGACCCCGAACCCGGCCCGGTCGGCCGCTACCTGTACGAGCCGGACGGCGCGGTCGTCCGCTCGCACCTGGTGGCGGAGGTCGCGCGCGAGGTGAACGGCCGTCTGATCGACGAGACGATCGCGTACGTCACGTCGGACGAGCTGCACCCCACCCCGTACGCCACCGCGTACGAGATCACGGACCGGCTCCCGTTCGGCGTGAAGAAGCTGAAGGCGCTGCTGCGCGAGCGGGGCGTCGGCGTGCTGACGGTGAAGAAGCGCGGCTCGGCCGTCGAACCGGAGGAGCTGCGGCGCAGGATGAAGCTGTCGGGACCCCACACGGCCACGGTCTTCCTCACCCGTGTCGCCGGCGCGCCGACGGTGCTGATCGGCCGCCCGGCGGCGTAGCCGGCACGGCCTCCCGCCGTCCGCCCCCGGCGCGTCGGAGCAAGGCGCCACCGGCGGGCCGCCTCCGCGCCACGCGGCCCGCCCGGCGCTGCCCGCATCGCGGCCCCGCGCACGGGAGGCTTAGCCCTTCCCGCCCGCCGGGCCCACCCGTACAGCCCACCGGTAGTGCCGCACGGCCTTCGCCGCGCCGATCAGCCCGGCCACCCACAGGACGACGCCGAGCCCGATGAAGAAGACGGCGTCCACGTACGTGTCGGAGCCCGCCCGCGCGGTCACCGCGAAGCCGAGCGACGACCACAGCCCGAGTCCGCACACCGCGACGGAGGAGAGCAGCCACGCGAGACTGAGCCCGGGAACGCGCCACCGGGCGGCGGAGAAGCCGTGCTCACCCCCCACCAGGGCCCACTCCACGAGCAGCCGGCTGATCGTACGGTCGCGCCGCGCTCCGATGCCGATGAAGATCCAGCACGTCACCGCGCCCGCGAGCCCCAGCGCGCCGAGACCCGCCGCGAAGACGTCGGTCAGCGGGTCGCCCGGCCCCGCGAACGACTCCAGGGCCGCCCCGACCGCTCCCCACCCGAGCACGGCGCCGCCCACCAGCAGCCAGAAGCGCACCAGCCGCCCGGGGCCGAGCCCCCGTACGGTCAGCTCGTCCAGGACGCGCGCCCGGTCGTCCCGCATCGCCTCGGCTCCGGGCCAGGCCCGCAGGTGCTCGGGCGGCGGAGGGGGCGGCAGCGGCGTACGGGGAGACATGTGCACGACACTACCGAGGGCGCCGCGGCCGGGATCAGGCCACCTCGACCGACTCGAAACGCCAGCGGTGGACGGCCCGCGCGACCAGATCGGCCGCGGGCTCCGGCAGTTCGGGCAGCGGCGCGTCGAACGCCGCGTCCCACCACGTCAGCACGAGCACCCGGTCCTGCGGCGCCCGCAGGATCTCCGTGCGCACCGGCTCCGCCGCCAGGACCCGGGCCCGGGACCTGGCCCACTCCAGCAGCTCCGCGCCCCGGCCCTCGGCGGCGCGCGCCTCCCACATCAGGGCCACGGTCATGAGTACAGGTTGTCCTTGCTCAGCTCGTGCACGTGGTCGTGGTCGTGCGCGGCGCCCGGCACGTGCGGCTCGGTGACCGGCAGCGAGGAGTCCGCCGAGAGGTCCCAGTCGGACGCCGCCCGGCCGCGCGCCACCATCTCCGCGCCGAGGGCCGCCACCATCGCGCCGTTGTCCGTGCACAGGCCCGGGCGCGGCACCCGCAGCCGGATGCCGGCCCGTTCGCACCGCTCGGCCGCGAGCGCCCGCAGCCGCGAGTTGGCCGCCACACCGCCGCCGATCATCAGGTGGTCGACGCCCTCGTCCTTGCAGGCCCGCACGGCCTTGCGGGTCAGCACGTCGACGACGGCCTCCTGGAAGGACGCCGCCACGTCCCGCACCGGCACTTCCTCACCGGCGTTGCGCTTGGCCTCGATCCACCGCGCGACCGACGTCTTCAGCCCCGAGAAGGAGAAGTCGTACGCCGCGTCGCGCGGTCCGGTCAGCCCGCGCGGGAAGGCGATCGCCTTCGGGTCACCCTCCCTGGCGAGCCGGTCGATGACCGGACCGCCGGGGAAGCCCAGGTCGAGCACGCGCGCGATCTTGTCGAACGCCTCGCCCGCCGCGTCGTCGATGGTCGCGCCCATCGGCCGTACGTCGCTCGTGATGTCCGGTGCGAGCAGCAGCGACGAGTGCCCGCCGCTCACCAGCAGCGCCATCGTGGGCTCCGGCAGCGGGCCGTGCTCCAGCTGGTCGACGCAGATGTGGGAGGCCAGGTGGTTCACGCCGTACAGCGGCTTGCCCAGCGCGTACGCGTACGCCTTCGCCGCCGACACGCCCACCAGCAGCGCCCCGGCGAGCCCGGGGCCCGCCGTCACCGCGATGCCGTCGAGGTCGGAGGCGGCGACGCCGGCCTGCTTCAGCGCGCGCTCGATGGTCGGGACCATCGCCTCCAGGTGGGCGCGCGACGCGACCTCGGGCACCACGCCGCCGAAGCGGGCGTGCTCGTCGACGCTCGACGCGATGGCGTCGGCGAGCAGGGTGGTGCCGCGCACGACGCCGACGCCGGTCTCGTCGCAGGAGGTCTCGATGCCGAGGACGAGCGGTTCGTCAGCCATGGTGAATCTCGGTTTCTCGTACGGAGGGCGCGGGCGCCGCCGGGTCGGTCGTCGTCGTCAGCCGCATCACGAGCGCGTCGATGTTGCCCGGCTGGTAGTAGCCGCGCCGGAAGCCGATCGGCTCGAAGCCGAAACGCTCGTACAGCTTCTGGGCGCGGAGGTTGTCGACGCGCACTTCGAGGAGCACCTCGGCGCACTCGAAGGCGGTCGCGTGCCCCAGCAGGTCGGTGAGCAGCCGGGCCCCGAGCCCGGTCCCCCACTGGTCCTTCGAGACAGCGATGGTCTGTACGTCGCCCTGCCCCCCGGCGGCGGCGAGACCGGCGTACCCGACGATGCGGCCCGCCTCCTCGGCCACCACGTACCGGCGGGTGGCCCGGGGGCCGCGCGCGTGGGCGAGTTCGGACCAGAACATGCCGGGCGACCAGGCGTCGTCGGGGAACAGCCCGCGCTCCAGGTCGAGCACCGGTCCGATGTCCCACCAGCGCATCTCTCTCAGGCCCGCGGTCACTTGGGCGTGACCACCTTGTAGTTCTTGGGGACCTGCGCGTCGGGCCGGCGGAGGTACAGCGGCAGCGGCGGCAGGAAGGACTCCCCCGCCGCGAGCTTCTCGGCGGCCAGCGACGCCAGCGCGCCCGCCGACTGGTGCTCGGGTCCGCGCGCGTCGGGGAAGGCGTCCGGGTAGAGCAGCGCGCCGGAGCCGACCACCGGCAGGCCGGCGAGCTGCCCGGCGATGTCGGCGGGGCGGTCGACGGCGGGCTCGGACACACGGGTGCGGGCGTCGTCGTAGCGCGCCCAGTAGACCTCTTTGCGGCGCGCGTCGGTGGCGACGGCGAAGGGGCCGGTCAGTCCGGCGGCGTACGCGAGTCCGTCCAGGGTGCACAGGCCGTGGACCGGCACCCCGAGCACGAGGCCGAAGGTCTCGGCCGTCGCGAGGCCGACGCGCAGTCCGGTGTACGGGCCGGGGCCGACGCCCACGACGACCGCGGTCACCGCGTCGAGTTTCAGGCCGGCCCCGGCGAGCACCCGGTCGACGGTGGGCAGCAGCAGCTCCCCGTGGCGGCGGGCGTCGACCTGTCCGGCCTCGGCGACGACGGAGTCGCCGTCGTGGAGGGCGACGGTGACGGCTGGGGTGGCGGTATCAACGGCGAGCAGGAGCACACAAACAGCCTACGGCCCGCGCGCGGGGGGCACGGCGTCCCCCGTCCCTCCCGGCCCCTGCTGCTACCGTCACCACAAATACGCGCGCTGTACGAACATGAGGTGGAGCAAGGTGGCAAGGAGCAGCTCGGGATTCGTGGCCGGGCTCACCGCGGCAGCCGTGGCGGCGGTCGCCTTCCTCGCCTACCAGGCGTCGGCGAACGCGCCCTCCGCCGCCCAGCTCGTCGAACCGAAGGCGGGCAAGAGCCCCGCGGCGCACGCCACCCAGCCGCCCAGGGCTCCGGCCAAGAAGAAGGACCCGTACGCGGTGCCGGCCCAGTCGGGCACGGGCACGCGTGTCGTGTACTCGCTGGCCGAGCGCCGGGTGTGGCTGGTGGACGCGGGCGGCCGGGCCACCCGGACCTTCCAGGTCGCGCCGAGTACGGTCAGCCCGCCGCCCGGCACGTACGCGGTGGGCTCGCGCTCGGGGATCATCACCGGCTCGGACGGTGTCGAGGTCGAGCACGTCGTGCGGTTCACGACGGTCGAGGGCGTGCCGATCGGCTTCAGCGCGGCGGTCGACGGGTCGATGCCCAGCCCCGATCCGAAGAGCCGGACCGGCGGCGTACGCATGCAGCGGCCCGACGGCGACGCGCTGTGGAGCTTCGCGACGGTCGGCGTCAAGGTCGTCGTCGTCCCGTAAATACGCTCGTACGAGCGACAGGACGAAGCGGCGGTACGGGGGCGTGCCGAGCGGCCGTGCCCGTACGACGGGACCGGGCTCCGTGCGCCCGACGGACCGTGCCCCCGGCCCTGCGGTCCCGCCTACGCCGCGTCGCGCCGTTCCTGGTGTTCCTCGGCGCGCGCCTCGGCGGCGTCGTCGTCCTGGGAGCGCCCTCTGGGCGGGGTGGAGACCGCTGTGGCCGCCACGCACGAGGCCAGCAGGTCGCGCATGGAGAGCGGCTGAGTCACTTCGCGTTCAGAAGCCGGCATGGATGCCTCCTGGGCTCCGGTTGAGCAGGCGTGGTTAGGTAGACCTAACCAGGTCTCGGTATCCATGTGACCACGCCCGGCCTCACCGGCGCAACATCTTGCCGACGTCTTGTCGGAACGTACGGACGTCAGGCGCCCAGCGCGGCCAGGTCCTCGCCCGCCCACCGCGCCCCCATACCGGTCAGCGTCACCCGGCGCACGTCGTCGGTGGCGTCCCCCACGGCCCGGTGGATGACCACGTGCAGCCGGTCGTCGGAGAGCTCCTCGACCTTCCCCTCGCCCCACTCCACCACCACGACGGAGTCGGGCAGCGAGACGTCGAGGTCGAGGTCCTCCATCTCGTCGAGACCGCCGCCCAGCCGGTACGCGTCGACGTGCACCAGGGCGGGACCGCCGGACAGCGAGGGGTGGACGCGCGCGATGACGAAGGTCGGCGACGTCACCGCGCCCCGCACCCCGAGCCCCTCGCCGAGCCCGCGCGTCAGCGTCGTCTTGCCCGCGCCGAGCTCTCCGGTGAGCATCACGAGATCGCCGGGCCGCAGCAGTTTCGCGAGCCGGCGCCCGAACTCCTGCATCAGGTCGGGCGAGTGGACGGTGAGGACGGCGGTGGCGTCAGCCGCCGGGCTGTGCGGTGCTTCCATACGTCCCAACGTTAGCGGCTGCCGGCAGGGCGCCCACGCGGGCCAGCAGGTCCGCGAGCCGGTCGGTGACCACCTCCGGGTGCTCCAGCATGACCAGGTGGCCGGCGTCCGGCACTATCACCAGCTCGGCGTCGGGCAGCAGCCGTGCGATCCCCTCGCTGTGCTCGCTGGGCGTCACCAGGTCCTTGTCGCCGGCGAGCACGAGCACCGGCACCTCCGCGAAGATCTCCAGCGCCTCGGCCTTGTCGTGGTCGTTGAACGCCGGGTAGAACTCCGCGACCACGTCGATCGGGGTCGCCTCGATCAGCCGCTCCGCGAACCGCGCGACGGCCGGGTCCACGTCCTTCGAGCCGAACGAGTAGCGCTTGATCAGACCGGCGAACAGGTCCGCCGTGGCCCGCCGGCCCCGTTCGACGATCTCCGCCTGCGTGCCGAGCGCGCGCAGCACGCGGGGCAGGACCCGGCGCACGGCGTTCACGCCGGCCACCGGAAGGCCGAAGTTGACCTCGCCGAGGTCCCCCGACGACGTACCGATGAACACGGCCCCCACCACGCGCTCGCGGATGAGCTCGGGGTACTGGTCGGCCAGGGCCATCACCGTCATGCCGCCCATCGAGTGCCCCACCAGCACCAGCGGCCCCTGGGGTGCGGCGGCGTCGATCACTGCCTTCAGGTCGCGCCCCAGCTGCTCGATGTCGACCGCGGTGCCGCGGCCCTGGGCCGCCCCCCGCTCCGAGCGCCCGTGGCTGCGCTGGTCCCAGTGGACGGTGCGCACGACGCCGCGCAGAGCGGCCCGCTGGAAGTGCCAGGAGTCCTGGCTGAGGCAGAAGCCGTGGCTGAACACGACCGTGACCGGCGCGGGGGTCCTGCGCCCGAAGAGCCGGCGCCGGCGCGGCCCCGACGAGGCGCCGTCCGCCTCCACCTCGTCCACTTCGTAGTAGATCGCGGTCCCGTCGTCCGCCGCGGCCCGGCCCGGCATGCCGCGCAGCGCGCCGTACGGCCCCGCGGCGTCCAGCGCCAGGCGCGCCTTCCTGCGCATGCCCCGGCCGACGGTCAGCCGCTCCAGGGCCACACCCGCGGCGGCGCCGGCGGCGACCACGCCTATCGCGGCGCCGGCCACACCGGCCCGGCGCCAGTTGCCGACGGCGGAGGTGGCGACCTCGGCCGCCACCTCCGCCACCTCCGCCACGCCGGGCGCGCTGGTCTCGCTCACGGTGCCGCTCTCCTAGCTGTCGGGGTCCTCATCCACATAGACGCGTGGTACCCGCGATCCGATGCGAGTGACAATCTCGTACGCGATCGTGTCCGCCGCCCGCGCCCAGTCCTCGGCGGTCGGCTCGCCCCGGTCGCCCGGCCCGAACAGCACGGCCTCGTCCCCCGGCTCCACCACGTCCGCCCCGAGGTCGACCACGAACTGGTCCATGGCGACCCGCCCGGCGACGCGCCGCCACTTGCCTCCGACGAGCACGGGGCCGGTGCCGGACGCGTGGCGCGGCACGCCGTCGGCGTACCCGACCGGGATCAGGCCGAGGTTGGTCTCCCCGCCGGTGACGTAGTGGTGCCCGTAACTCACGCCGTGCCCCTCGGGGACCCGCTTGACCAGCGCGACGGACGCCGTGAGGGTCATCACCGGCCGCAGCCCCAGTTCGGCGGGCGTGCCGAGCTCGGGGCTCGGGGAGACGCCGTACATGGCGATGCCGGTCCGCACGAGGTCGAAGTGCGCCTCGGGCAGGGTCAGCGTCGCGGGGGAGTTGGCGATGTGCCGGACCTCGGGCTCGGCCCCGGCCTTCTCGGCGTGCTCGACCAGGTCGCGGAAGAGCGTCAGCTGGGCGTCGATCGAGGGGTGTCCGGGCTCGTCGGCGCAGGCGAAGTGCGACCACAGGCCGGTGATCCGCACCCCCTCGGTTTCCAGGGCGCGGCGCACGAGCTCGGGCCAGTCGGCGGGCTGGCATCCGTTGCGGCCGAGCCCGGTGTCCGCCTTGAGCTGTACGCGCGCCTCGCGCCCCGCCGCCCGCGCGGCTTCGGCCACTTCCTCCAGGGCCCACATCCCGCTCACGGACACGTCGATGCCGGCCTCGACCGCCTCGCGCCACGGCCCGCCGGGGGTCCACAGCCAGCACATCAGCGGCCCGTCGAACCCGGCGGCGCGCAGCGCGAGCGCCTCCTCCGGCGTCGCGGTCCCCAGCCAGGTCGCCCCGGCGTCGAGGGCCGCGCGGGCGCAGCGCACGGCTCCGTGCCCGTACGCGTCGGACTTCACCACGGCCATCAGCCGGGCCCCCGCAGCGCGCGCACGCAAAGCCCGCACGTTGGCTCGCAGGGCCGCCAGGTCGATCTCGGCGCGGGCACGCATCGGGGTGTGGGTCATCGCGGTCATCGCGCCAAGTGTCTCAGAGCCGTACGACAGCCCCGCCGCACCTCTCGCCCGGGAGCGCCGCGACGGCCCGTACCCCGCCGCGCGGTCCCGGCGCGGGGCCGCCCGCCACCCGCGTCACACGGCGCCGGGAGCGGGCCGCCGGCGTCCGGTGATCCCGCGCCAGGCCGCCGGCACCGCGTCCGCCACGTCCTGCGCGCCCACCGGCGCCGCACCGGCCGGCGATCCGCCGCCGCCCGTCCCGCCCGCGGCCAGCCGCCCCGCGAGCCCGTGCACGTACGCCGCCACCGAACCGGCGTCCAGCGCGCCGAGACCGGACGCCAGCAGCGCCCCCGCGAGGCCCGAGAGCACGTCCCCGCTGCCTGCGGTGGCCAGCCAGGGCGTCCCCGTCGGGTTCACCCGCACCGGACGCCGCCCCGTGGCCCCCGCCGGGGCCACCAGCGTGGTGGAGCCCTTCAGCAGCACCGTCGCCCCGTACAGCGCGGCCAGCTCGCGCACCGCGACCAGCCGCCCCGCCTCCACTTCCTCCCGCGAGACCCCGAGCAGCGCGGCGGCCTCCCCGGCGTGCGGGGTCAGCAGCGTCGGCGCGTCGCGCCCCCGCACCGCCTCCGGCTCCAGCGGACGCAGCCCGTCCGCGTCCACCAGCACCGGCACGTCCGACGCCAGCACGTCCGCCAGCGCCCCTTCGGCGTCCTCCGCGAGCCCCGGTCCGACCACCCACGCCTGCACCCGCCCCGCCTCCGACGGCGCCCCGGCGTGCACCAGCGCCTCCGGGAAGCGGGCGACGACCGCCCCGGACCCGTGACCGACGTACCGCACCGCGCCCGCGCCGCCCCGCAGGGCCCCGGCGACCGCGAGCACCGCCGCGCCGGGATAACGCTCCGAACCGGCGACGACGCCCACGACCCCGCGCCGGTACTTGTCGCTCTCCGCGCCCGGGACCGGCAGCAGCGCGGCCACGTCGGCGTGCTGGAGCGCCTCGACGTCGGCCTCGACCGCCCCGAGGTCGAGCCCCAGCTCCACCAGCCGCACGGCCCCGGCGTACTCCCTGGCCGGGTCGATCAGCAGTCCGGGCTTGTACGTGCCGAAGGTCACCGTGGCGTCGGCCCGCACGCACTCGCCCCGCACCTCCCCGCTGTCCGCCTCGACGCCGCTGGGCAGGTCCACGGCGACGACGAACGCCCCGGAGTCCCGCGCGGCACGTGCCAGCGGTACGGCGGCGTCCCGCAGGCCGCCCCGCCCGCCGATCCCGGTGATCCCGTCGACCACGAGATCCGCCCGCGCGATCGCTCCCGGCGGATCGGCGGCGACCGATCCCCCGGCCGACCGCAGCGCCGCCAGCCCGCCCGGGTGCGCCCGCCCGGCCTCCAGCAGCACCGCCGTGACACCGGCGCCCCGCCGGGCCAGCCGCGCCCCGGCGTACAGCGCGTCGCCGCCGTTGTCCCCGCTGCCGACCAGCAGCACGACCCGCGATCCGTACACCCGCCCCAGCAGCCCCGCGCACACCGCCGCGAGACCGGCCGCGGCCCGTTGCATGAGAGCGCCCTCGGGGAGCCGGGCCATCAGCTCCCGCTCGGCGGTCCGTACGGTCTCCACGCCATGAGCAGCGCGCATCGGCTTCCCACCTCACCCTTCCGCGACGACGACCGCGGAAGCGATGCCCGCGTCGTGACTGAGCGACACGTGCCAGGACCGCACCCCGAGCGCCTCCGCCCGCGCCAGCACGGTCCCGCTCACCCGCAGCCGGGGCTGCCCGCTGTCCTCCACGTACACCTCGGCGTCCGTCCAGTGCAGCCCGGCCGGCGCGCCCAGCGCCTTCGCGAGGGCCTCCTTGGCCGCGAACCGGGCGGCGAGCGAGGCGTAGCCCCGCCGGTCGCCGCCCGGCAGGTACAGCTCGCTGTCCAGGAACAACCGCCGCGCCAGCTGCGGCGTACGCTCCATCGACGCCCTGAAGCGGTCGATCTCGGCGACGTCGATTCCCACCCCGATGATCACTCGCTCACTCCACCGTCACGGACTTCGCCAGGTTGCGCGGCTGGTCGACCTCGTTGCCCCGGGCCGTGGCCAGCTCGCAGGCGAAGACCTGGAGGGGCACGGTGGACACGAGCGGCTGGAGGAGCGTCGGCGTGGCCGGGATGCGGATCAGGTGATCGGCGTACGGAACCACCGCCTCGTCCCCCTCCTCCGCGATCACGATCGTGCGCGCCCCTCGGGCCCTGATCTCCTGGATGTTCGACACGATCTTGTCGTGCAGCACGGACCTCCCCCGGGGCGAGGGCACCACGACGACCACCGGCAGGTCGTCCTCGATGAGCGCGATGGGTCCGTGCTTCAGCTCGCCCGCTGCGAATCCCTCCGCGTGCATGTACGCGAGCTCCTTCAGCTTGAGCGCCCCTTCCAGAGCGACCGGGTACCCCACATGCCGTCCGAGGAACAGCACCGTGTTCTTGCCGGCCAGGGACCGGGCCAGCTCCCGTACGGGCTCCATGGTCTCCAGGACCCGCTCCACCTCGCCCGAGATCGCGGACAGCTCGCGCACGACGCCCCGGACCTCGTCCCCCCACTTCGACCCGCGCACCTGCGCCAGGTAGAGGGCGACGAGGTAGCAGGCGGTCAGCTGGGTGAGGAACGCCTTGGTGGAGGCGACGGCGACTTCCGGTCCCGCGTGCGTGTAGAGCACCGCGTCGGACTCGCGGGGAATCGTCGACCCGTTCGTGTTGCACACCGCAAGCACCTTCGCGCCCTGCTCCCGCGCGTGCCGCAGCGCCATCAGCGTGTCCATGGTCTCGCCGGACTGCGAGATCGCGATCACCAGCGTCCGCGCGTCGAGGATGGGGTCGCGGTAGCGGAACTCGCTCGCCAGCTCCGTCTCGCACGGGATGCGCGTCCAATGCTCGATGGCCAGCTTCGCGATCATCCCCGCGTGGTAGGCGGTCCCGCACGCCACCACCACGATCTTGTCGACCTCCCGCAGCACGGAGTCGGGGATCCGCACCTCGTCGAGCGTCAGGGACCCCGCGGAGTCGATCCGCCCCAGCAGCGTGTCGGCGACCGCCTTGGGCTGCTCCGCGATCTCCTTCAGCATGAAGTAGTCGTAACCGCCCTTCTCGGCGGCGGAGGAGTCCCAGTCGATGTGGTAGGACCGCGCCTCGCCCGGGGCGCCGTGGAAGTCGGTGACGGTGACCGACACCCCGGCCGAGCCGCCCCCCTCCCCGTCCCGCCGCAACTCGACGACCTGGTCCTGGCCCAGCTCGATCGCGGAGCGCGTGTACGCGATGAACGCCGCCACGTCGGAGGCGAGGAACGCCTCGCCCTCGCCCACGCCCACCACGAGCGGCGAGTTGCGCCGCGCCCCCACGACCACGTCGGGCTCGTCCGCGTGCACGGCGACCAGCGTGAACGCCCCGTCGAGCCGCCGGCACACCTGCCGCATCGACTCCGCGAGGTCGCCGCACGAGGAGAAGGACTCCGCGAGCAGGTGCGCCACGACCTCGGTGTCGGTCTCCGACACCAGCTCGTGCCCGCGCTCGGCCAGCTCCGCCCGCAGTCCGGCGAAGTTCTCGATGATCCCGTTGTGCACCACGGCGACGCGCCCCGCGTTGTCCAGATGCGGGTGCGCGTTGGTGTCGGTGGGCCCGCCGTGCGTGGCCCACCGGGTGTGTCCGATGCCCGTGGCACCGGCCGGCAGCGGCCGTCCCACGAGCTCCTTCTCCAGGTTGACGAGCTTGCCCGCCTTCTTCGCGGCGGCCAGTCCGCCGTCGGAGAGGACGGCCACCCCCGCCGAGTCGTAGCCCCGGTATTCGAGCCGCTTCAGTCCCGCGACGACAACATCAAGCGCCGACTGCCCGCCGACGTACCCCACGATTCCGCACATGTCCGCACCCTACGGCCGACGCCCCCACGTGACCGAGCACACCACCCACGACGCCTCCGCAGACCCGACAATGTTCGTGTGATCACTTCGCCGCCACGAAGCTCCCAGCGCCGGGCCGACGCTTCGCCGTATCTGGACCTCACCCGGGCGGAGTGGAGCGCGCTGCGCGAGAAGACGCCGCTGCCGCTCACCGCCGAGGAACTCGAACGGCTGCGCGGCCTGGGCGACGTCATCGACCTCGACGAGGTGCGGGACGTCTACCTCCCCCTGTCCCGCCTGCTCAACCTGTACGTGCAGGCCACCTCCGGCCTGCGCGGCGCCCTGAACACCTTCCTCGGCGACGGCGGCGACGGCCACGGCTCGCAGCGCGGCACCCCCTTCGTCATAGGGGTCGCCGGCAGCGTCGCCGTGGGCAAGTCCACCGTCGCCCGCCTCCTCCAGGCGCTGCTGGCCCGCTGGCCGGAACACCCGCGCGTGGAGCTGCTGACCACCGACGGCTTCCTCCACCCCATGGCGGAGCTGGAGCGGCGCGGCCTGACGGCCCGCAAGGGCTTCCCCGAGTCGTACGACCGGCGCGCCCTGACCCGCTTCGTCGCCGACATCAAGGCCGGCAAGGACGAGGTCACCGCCCCCGTCTACTCCCACCTGATCTACGACATCGTCCCCGGCGAGCGCCTCACGATCCGGCGCCCGGACATCCTGATCGTCGAGGGCCTGAACGTCCTCCAGCCCGCGCTCCCCGGCAAGGACGGCCGCACCCGGGTCGGTCTCGCCGACTACTTCGACTTCAGCGTGTACGTCGACGCCCGCGCCGAGGACATCGAGAGCTGGTACCTGGGCCGCTTCCGCAAATTGCGCGCCACGGCGTTCCAGGACCCCTCGTCGTACTTCACCAAGTACACCCAGGTCTCCGAGGAGGAGGCCCTGGAGTACGCCCGTACGATGTGGCGGACCGTCAACAAGCCCAATCTGCTGGAGAACGTGGCGCCCACGCGCGGCCGTGCCACGCTGGTGGTGCGCAAAGGCCCCGACCACAAGGTCAAGCGCCTCTCGCTCCGCAAACTCTGAGGGGTACGTCCGTGCTTCACCTTCGTCTGATCGTCCCCGCCGACCGCACCGACGAGGTCGTGAGCACGGTGGAGAAGACGGTCGGCACGACCCACCTCGCCGTGGTCCCCGGCGCGGCCCGCGACCCCCTGGGCGACCTCGTCATGTGCGACGTGGCGCGCGAGGCGGGCGACGACCTCATCAACGCGCTGCGCGGCATGGGCATCGACGAGTGCGGTTCGATCGCCGTCGAGAACATCGACCTTTCGCTCTCCCACCGCGCCGACCGGGCCGAGAAGGCGGCACCGGGCGAGGGCGCGGACGCGGTGCTGTGGGAGCAGTTGTCGGACGCGACCCACGAGGAGTCGACGCTCTCCGTCACCTACATCGCGTTCCTGTCGCTGGCGACCATGATCGCCGCCTGCGGTGTGGTGCTCGACAACGCGATCCTGATCGTCGGCGCCATGGCGGTGGGCCCGGAGTTCGGGCCGCTGGCCGGCTTCTGCACGGCCCTGGTGCAGCGCGCCCCGAAACTGGCGTGGCGCTCGCTCACCGCGCTGGTCGTGGGCTTCGCGGCGGCGATGGCGGTGACGGTCCTGTTCAGCCTCTTCATGGACGCGACGGGCATGTTCACCGAGGCGAGACTGGACGCCGAACGCCCCAACACCGGCTTCATCTACGCGCCCGACCGGTTCTCGTTCGTCGTGGCCGTACTGGCGGGCGCGGCCGGCATGCTGTCGCTCACCTCGGCCAAATCCGGCGCACTGGTGGGCGTGGCCATCTCCGTGACGACGGTCCCGGCGGCGGCCAACGCCGCCGTGGCCCTCATCTACGGAGACGGGGGCCAGACCTGGCGCTCCACCGAGCAGTTGCTGCTGAATCTGCTCGGCATCGTCGTCGCCGGCACGCTCACGCTGCTCACCCAGAAGTTCTTCTGGAGGAGGCAGCGCGAGCGCGAAGCCGCGAGGACCGTCTAACCGAGCGCGGACTTCACCACGTCGGCGAGCCGCCCCGCGACCGCCTTCGCCTGCTCGATGTCGGCCGCCTCGACCATGACCCGCACCAGCGGCTCGGTGCCCGACGAACGCAGCAGAACCCGCCCCGTGGCGCCCAGTTCCCGCTCGGCGTCGGCGACGGCGGCCGCCAGCTCCGCGGAGGTGCTGACGCGCGACTTGTCGACGTCGGGCACGTTGACGAGGATCTGCGGCAGCCGGTCCATGACCCCGGCGAGGTCCGCGAGCGTACGCCCGGTGGCGGCCACCCGCGCCGCCAGCATGAGGCCGGTGAGGGTGCCGTCGCCGGTGGTCGCGTGGTCCAGCACGATCACGTGCCCGGACTGCTCACCGCCCAGGGCGTACCCCTCCGCCTTCATCGACTCCAGTACGTACCGGTCGCCGACGGCGGTCTGCACGAGCTCGATGCCCTCGCGCTCCATGGCCATCTTGAAGCCGAGGTTCGACATGACGGTGCCGACGACGGTGTTCTTGCGCAGCTGACCGGCCTCGCGCATGGCGAGGGCGAGCACGGCGAGGATCTGGTCGCCGTCGACCTCGCGGCCCTCGGCGTCCACGGCCAGGCACCGGTCGGCGTCGCCGTCGTGCGCGATGCCGAGGTCGGCGCCGTGCTCGACGACGGCGGCCCGCAGGAGGTCCAGGTGCGTGGAACCGCACCCGTCGTTGATGTTGAGCCCGTCCGGGTCGGCGCCGATCGTGACGATCTCCGCCCCGGCCCGGGCGAACGCCTCGGGGGAGACGCGCGAGGCCGCTCCGTGCGCCTCGTCCAGTACGACCTTGAGCCCGTCGAGCCGGTTCGGCAGGACGCCGATCAGGTGGGCGATGTACCGGTCGAAGCCCTCGTCGTAGTCGGTGACCCGTCCGACGCCCGCCCCGGTCGGCCGGGCCCAGGGCTCACCGGACCGGTGCTGCTCGTACACGGCCTCGATCCGGTGCTCCAGCTCGTCGGCCAGCTTGTGCCCGCCGCGCGCGAAGAACTTGACACCGTTGTCCGGCATGGCGTTGTGGCTGGCGGAGAGCATGACGCCGAGATCGGCCCCCAGCGCCCCGGTGAGGTATGCCACCGCGGGGGTGGGCAGCACGCCCACGCGCCGCACGTCGACGCCCGCGCTCGCCAGGCCCGCCACTACGGCGGCCTCGAGGAACTCCCCCGACGCACGCGGGTCCCTGCCGACCACGGCGGTCGGCCGATGCCCCTCGAAGGTGCCCGCCTCGGCGAGCACATGCGCCGCCGCGACCGACAGGCCGAGCGCGAGCTCGGCCGTCAGGTCCGCGTTGGCGACACCGCGCACACCGTCAGTGCCGAAGAGTCGTCCCACTGGTGTCCTCCGAAAATGCTCCGAGAATGCAAGCTGGCTACAAAGCGATAAACGAACGCCCCGACAGCACACGAGGTGCCGCCGGGGCGAAACGTCTGATACGGGCAAGCAGGCGGATTAGCGCTTGCTGTACTGCGGCGCCTTACGGGCCTTCTTGAGACCGGCCTTCTTGCGCTCGACCGCACGGTCGTCGCGGGAGAGGAAGCCGGCCTTCTTCAGCGTGGCGCGGTTGTTGTCCACGTCGGCCTCGTTCAGCGCGCGGGCGACACCGAGACGGAGCGCACCGGCCTGACCGGAGACGCCGCCACCCGCGATGCGGGCGATGACGTCGTAGCGGCCGTCGAGCTCGAGCACCTTGAAGGGCTCGTTGACTTCCTGCTGGTGGACCTTGTTCGGGAAGTAGTCCTCGAGCGTACGCCCGTTGATCTTCCACTTGCCGGTGCCCGGAACGATCCGGACGCGGGCGATGGCGTTCTTGCGACGGCCAAGGCCGGCCGCCGGCTGCGGGTCACCGAAACGGCCCGCGAGGGACTCGCTGGTGTACTCGCCCTCGACGGGAACCTCGGACTCGAAGGTGGTCACCTCGGCGAAGGTCTCTTCGGCCTCGGAACCCTCGACGGGCGTCTCAACAGTGGTCTCGGCCACGATTCTCCTCAGATTTCTTTCGTTCTTAGGGGGTGTGGCCGGAACTACTGCGCGACCTGGGTGATCTCGAACGGCACCGGCTGCTGGGCAGCGTGCGGGTGCTCGGGACCTGCGTAGACCTTCAGCTTCGAGAGCATCTGGCGACCCAGGGTGTTCTTGGGGATCATGCCCTTGATGGCCTTCTCGACGGCCTTCTCGGGGTTCTTCGCCAGCAGCTCGTCGTAACGAACGGAGCGCAGACCACCCGGGAAGCCGGAGTGGCGGTACGCCATCTTCTGGGTCTTCTTGTTGCCGGACAGGTGAACCTTGTCGGCGTTGACGATGATGACGAAGTCACCCATGTCCATGTGCGGGGCGTAGATCGCCTTGTGCTTGCCCCGCAGGAGGTTGGCGGCAGTCGTCGCCAGACGGCCCAGGACGATGTCCTGCGCGTCGATGATGTGCCACTGGCGCGTGACATCGCCGGGCTTGGGGCTGTACGTACGCACGGTCGTAGCCTTCGCTTCTTCAGTGAGTGGGTCCTGACAAGGCCACTGGGACGATCACGACAGCCTTGGCGGCATCCGGGGACGCAACCCGTCTGCCTGCCGCTGGTCATCGGCCCGGTGGACCGGCGTAAGGGCCCCTCGCGTGAGAACGACCAAGCCAATACGCATAACGAACTGGAAGCTTACCCGCCTGCCCCCGTACGGGTCAAAACGGCCCGGCGGAGGCCCGCGGCGGGCCCCCCGGCTACCGCGCCCGGTCCACCCGGCGCTCGTCCCACACCGGCTCCGCCGTCTCCCGGACGACGCCGTCCGACCCGAAGACCAGGTACCGGTCGAAGGACTTGGCGAACCACCGGTCGTGCGTGACCGCGAGCACCGTCCCGTCGTACGCCTCCAGTCCCTCCTGGAGCGCCTCGGCGGACTCCAGGTCGAGGTTGTCCGTCGGCTCGTCGAGCAGCAGCGCCGTGGTCCCCTCCAGCTCCATGAGCAGGATCTGGAACCGCGCCTGCTGCCCGCCCGACAGCCGGTCGAACGCCTGGTCGCCCTGGCGCTCCAGCTCGTACCGGCGCAGCGCGCCCATCGCCCCGCCCCGGTCCTTGGAGTGCTCGGACCACAGGATGTCGACGAGCGAGCGCCCGACCAGCTCGGGGTGCGCGTGGGTCTGCGCGAAGTGCCCGGCCACGACCCGCGCACCCAGCTTCCACTCCCCCGTGTGCCGTACGTCCTCCCCGGCGAGCAGCCGCAGGAAGTGCGACTTGCCGGACCCGTTCGAGCCGAGCACGGCGACCCGCTCCCCGTAGTAGACCTCCAGGTCGAACGGCTTCATCAGCCCGGTGAGCTCGAGCCCCTTGCAGACCACCGCCCGCACGCCGGTGCGCCCGCCGCGCAGCCGCATCCGGATGTCCTGCCTGCGCGGCGGCTCCGGCGGCGGACCGGCCTCCTCGAACTTCTCGAAGCGCGTGCGCATCGCCCGGTAGCGCGAGGCCATGTCGGGGCTGCTCGCGGCCTGCCCCCGCAGCCTCAGCACCAGCGCCTTGAGCCGCGCGCGCTCCTCCTCCCACCGGCGCAGGAGCTCCTCGAACCGCGCGAACCGCTCGGCCCGTGCCTCGTGGAAGGTGTCGAACCCGGCGCCGTGCACCCAGGCGTCGGCCCCGGTCGGCCCGGGCTCCAGGCTCACGATCTTGTCGGCGGCGCGCGAGAGCAGCTCGCGGTCGTGGGACACGAAGAAGACCGTCTTGCGGGTCTCCTTCAGCCGCTCCTCCAGCCACCGCTTGCCCGGCACGTCCAGATAGTTGTCCGGCTCGTCCAGCAGCAGCACCTCCTCGGGCCCGCGCAGCAGCGCCTCCAGCACCAGCCGCTTCTGCTCGCCCCCGCTGAGCGTCCGCACCTCGCGGTACTGCGCCTTGTCGTACGGGATGCCCAGCGCCGCCATGGAGCACATGTCCCAGACGGTCTCGGCGTCGTACCCGCCGGCCTCCGCCCAGTCCGACAGCGCCTGCGCGTACCCCATCTGCGCCTTCTCGTCGTCCACGGTCAGGATCCCGTGCTCGGCCCGGTCCACGGCGGCGGCCGCCTCCCGGATCCGCTCCGGGGACACCGAGACCAGCAGGTCCCGTACCGTCCGCTCGTCCCGTACGGAGCCCACGAACTGCCCCATCACCCCGAGCCCGCCGCTGACCGTCACCGACCCGCCGTGCGGCTGGAGCTCCCGGGAGATCAGCCGGAGCAGGGTCGTCTTCCCCGCCCCGTTGGGCCCCACCAGGGCCACCACCGCGCCCTCCCCCACCCGGAAGGAGACGTCGCCGAGCAGCGGCCGTCCGTCCGGCAGGTAGTACTCGACGTGTGCGGCCTCAAGATGTCCCATGCTCCGCATTCTCGCCGCCGTCCGCCGCATCACCCAACCGGATTAGGATGCGCGGCATGAGCTTTGGGCAAGGGGGGCCCTCATGGGGTGGCCCCGAGGGACAGCAGGGCCCTCACGATCCGTACGGAACGCAGCACACCTCCGACACGCCGGACTGGGCGGCGCTCGCCGACGCCTCCGCCGCGCGCGCCCGCCGCAAGCGGTGGATGTACATCGGCGGCGGCGTGCTGGCGACCGCCCTGGTCGGCGCGATCGTCGCCACGGCGGTCGTCACGACGAACGGCGACAACCCGAACGCCAGGAACACCGGCGCGAGCGGGCTGCCGACCCCCGAGACCCTGCCGACCGGCTCCGGGCAGCCCGGCCCCTCCTTCTCCTCCCAGGCGCCGCCGCCCCCGCCCGACCCCAGGGAGTTCATCTCCAGCGCCGAGAAGGACAAGCTGCCGCTGAGCGCCGACACCCTGTTCCCCGGCAAGAAGCTGAAGTTCGGCGACCGCCCGTACGCCAAGGGCGCGACGAACCGCACGACCGCCTGCGCCGCCGGGACCCAGGGCGCGCTGGGCGCCGTACTGACCAAGAACGGCTGCGACCAGCTCATCCGCGCGACGTACTCCACGAACGGCGTCGCCGTCACCGTCGGCGTCGCGGTCTTCGACACCGCCGCGCAGGCCCAGAAGGCCAAGGAGCAGGCGACCGGCGGCCTGGCCTCCCTCTCCGGCGGCGGCGTCCCGACGTTCTGCCGGGCCGGCGCGATCTGCCGCAAGACCACCAACGCCTACGGCCGTTACGCCTACTTCACGGTGGGCGGCTTCACCAGCGGCAGGAACGTCGTCACGACCGACAAGAACGTCTACACCGCCGGTGACGACCTGGCGGAGTTCACGTTCCGCCAGATCCACCAGCGCGGGAAGGTCCAGGCGTCAGCAGCAGCCACCGCCGGCCCCTGAACCGGCCGGTGAGCCCGGCAGGGTCCGCATGTTGCGGGCCTGCCGGGCCCGCTCGGCCAGCAACGCGTCGGCGGGGTAGCCGACTTCCTCCAGGGTGAGGCCGTGCGGGCGTACGACGTGGACGGACGAGTCCCGTACGCCCGCCGCCAGCACCTTCCCCGGCCAGTCCGCGTCCCGGTGGCCGTCGCCGACGAACAGCATCGCGCCGACCAGGGAGCGCACCATGTTGTGGCAGAAGGCGTCGGCGCGCACGGTGGCCGTGATGATCCCGTCCGCCCCGCGCTCCCAGCTCAGCCGCTGGAGCGTGCGGATCGTCGTCGCGCCCTCACGCCTCTTGCAGTAGGCCGCGAAGTCGTGCTCGCCGACCAGGCGCTCGGCCGCCCGGTTCATGGCGTCCACGTCCAGCGGCCGGTCGTGCCACAGGACGTGCCCGCGCAGCAGCGGGTCGACGCCACCCGGGGCGTCCGTCACGCGGTAGGCGTAGCGCCGCCAGACGGCCGCGAACCGGGCGTTGAACCCCGGGGGAGCCTCCGCCGCCTTCCAGACCCGTACGTCGTGCGGCAGCCGCCCCGCCAGCCGCCGCAGCAACTTGTCGTGGTGCTCGGCCCAGACGTCCTCGGGCAGGTCGACGTGCGCGACCTGGCCGCGCGCGTGCACGCCCGAGTCGGTGCGCCCGGCGACCGTCAGCTCGTACGTCCGCGAGGACCGGGTCACGGTCCGCAGCGCGCTCTCCAGTTCCCCCTGGACCGTGCGCCGCTCGGTCTGCTTCGCCCAGCCGGAGAAGTCCCTGCCGTCGTACGAAAGGTCCAGCCGCACCCGTACGAAACCCGGCGCCGCACCCTCAATGTCCTCGCTCACCAGCGCATCCTCTCAAAGCCGCGAAAAACAGAGCGGGCCCGCACCGCCCCGAAGGGTGATGCGGGCCCGCCCGGTGGAGTCAGAACGCTCAGGCGTCCTTGGACTCGCCCTCGGCAGCCTCGGCGGCCGGAGCGTCGTCCTGAGCAGCCTCGTCCTTCTTGGCTGCGTCTTCCTTCACCGCGCGCTTCGTCGCGGCCTCGGCCTCACCGGTGGCCTCCTGGGCCACGGTCAGTCCCTCGACCAGCTCGATGACCGCCATCGGGGCGTTGTCGCCACGACGGTTGCCGATCTTCGTGATGCGGGTGTAACCACCGGGGCGGTTCTCGTACCGCGGGGCGATCTCGGTGAAGAGCGTGTGCACGACGCTCTTGTCCGTGATCGTCTGCAGCACCAGGCGACGGTTGTGGATGTCGCCCTTCTTCGCCTTGGTGACCAGACGCTCGGCGACGGGGCGCAGGCGGCGGGCCTTGGCCTCGGTCGTCGTGATGCGACCGTGCTCGAACAGCGACTTCGCCAGGTTGGCGAGAAGCAGACGCTCGTGCGCGGCGCTGCCGCCCAGACGGGCACCCTTTGCGGGACGCGGCATGGTGTTTCTCCTCGTGTCTGCACCGGCCGTATCAGGTACCGGTGTCAGTTACCGGCGAGCTGCTGCCCGCCGGAAGTTTCTAGTACTGCTCGGTCTCGACGAAACCGGCGTCCGCGTCGTCGTCGGCGCCGAAGGCGTCGGCGGCGGCGGTCGGGTCGAATCCGGGCGGGCTGTCCTTGAGGGCCAGGCCCATGCCGGCCAGCTTCGCCTTGACCTCGTCGATCGACTTCGCACCGAAGTTGCGGATGTCGAGCAGGTCGGCCTCGGAACGCGCCACGAGCTCACCCACGGAGTGGATGCCCTCGCGCTTGAGGCAGTTGTACGAACGAACGGTGAGCTCGAGCTCCTCGATCGGCAGCGCCAGATCGGCGGCCAGGGCGGCGTCCGTGGGGGACGGGCCCATGTCGATGCCCTCGGCGTCGATGTTGAGCTCGCGCGCCAGACCGAACAGCTCGACCAGGGTCTTGCCGGCGGACGCCATGGCGTCGCGCGGGCGCATGGCCTGCTTGGTCTCGACGTCGACGATCAGCTTGTCGAAGTCGGTGCGCTGCTCGACACGGGTCGCCTCGACCTTGTACGTGACCTTGAGCACCGGCGAGTAGATGGAGTCGACCGGGATACGGCCGATCTCCTGGCCCACCTGCTTGTTCTGGACGGCGGAGACGTAGCCGCGACCGCGCTCGACGGTCAGCTCCATCTCCAGCTTGCCCTTGCCGTTGAGCGTGGCGAGGACCAGGTCGGGGTTGTGCACCTCGACGCCGGCCGGCGGGGCGATGTCAGCGGCGGTGACCAGACCCGGGCCCTGCTTGCGCAGGTACATCACGACGGGCTCGTCGTGCTCGCTGGAGACGACCAGCTGCTTGATGTTCAGGATGAGGTCGGTGACGTCCTCCTTGACACCCGGCACGGTGGTGAACTCGTGCAGGACGCCGTCGATCCGGATGCTGGTGACAGCGGCACCGGGGATCGAGGAGAGGAGCGTACGGCGAAGGGAGTTACCGAGGGTGTAACCGAAGCCCGGCTCGAGGGGCTCGATCACGAACCGCGAGCGGTACTCGTCGACGACCTCTTCGGTCAGCGACGGACGCTGAGCGATAAGCATGAGAAATGCCTCCAGTCTTGGCACCCACTATTTGATGCCAACTACTACAAGGGTACGGGCGGCACGGCCCGAAGGACCGTACCGCCCGAGTACAACGCGGTCGGAGTGAAGGTCGGTCTTCACTCGTCACGCACTGCAACAACCTGGATCAGACGCGGCGACGCTTGGGCGGCCGGCATCCGTTGTGCGGGGTGGGGGTGACGTCCTGGATCGAGCCGACCTCGAGGCCGGTGGCCTGGAGGGAGCGGATCGCGGTCTCACGGCCGGAGCCGGGACCCTTGACGAAGACGTCGACCTTGCGCATGCCGTGCTCCTGCGCGCGGCGGGCGGCCGACTCGGCGGCCATCTGCGCGGCGAAGGGGGTGGACTTGCGCGAGCCCTTGAAGCCGACGTGGCCGGCGGAGGCCCAGGAGATCACGTTGCCCGTGGGGTCGGTGATCGAGACGATCGTGTTGTTGAACGTGCTCTTGATGTGGGCGTGCCCGTGAGCGACGTTCTTCTTTTCCTTGCGGCGCACCTTCTTGGCGGCGCCCTGACGACCCTTGGGGGGCATCTATATCTCCTACGGGAGGTGGTCGGTCCTACAGCGAAGACCGCTGATGAGCGTCCGGCTGAGGACTACTTCTTGCCCGGCTTCTTCTTGCCGGCGATGGCGCGACGCGGGCCCTTGCGGGTACGGGCGTTCGTGCTGGTGCGCTGACCGTGGACCGGCAGGCCGCGGCGGTGACGCAGACCCTGGTAGCAGCCGATCTCGACCTTGCGGCGGATGTCGGCCTGCACCTCGCGACGGAGGTCACCCTCGGTCTTGAAGTTCACGTCGACGTACTCGCGGATCTTGACGAGGTCTTCCTCGCCGAGGTCACGAACGCGCGTGTCGGGGTTCACGCCGGTGGCGGCGAGAGTCTCCTTGGCACGGGTGCGACCGATGCCGAAGACGTAGGTGAGGGCGACCTCGATACGCTTTTCGCGCGGGAGGTCAACGCCTTCAAGGCGTGCCATGCATGGCTCCTGTTTGCTCGGAGGTCTTCCGCAGAACCGTTCCGTGGCCGCCGTACGAGGTACGTTCCAGGTCCCCGGCCTCCGCCGGAGGTGTCAGCACCCTCGGGTGCTGGGTTCTGCGTATGTACGTATTTACGTGCGTCGCGCGAAGTTCTGCGAGATGCAGGGGGTCGTGCGTCAGCCCTGGCGCTGCTTGTGGCGCAGGTTTTCGCAGATGACCATGACCCGGCCGTGACGGCGGATCACCTTGCACTTGTCGCAGATCTTCTTGACGCTCGGCTTGACCTTCATGGGATGTGAGGTTCTCCGGGTCAGTGCCACCGCCCCGTGAGACACGGGACGCGGGCAAGATCTACTTGTACCGGTAGACGATCCGGCCACGCGTCAGGTCGTACGGAGAAAGCTCCACCACGACCCGGTCATCCGGGAGGATGCGGATGTAGTGCATACGCATCTTGCCGCTGATGTGCGCTAGGACTTTGTGACCGTTCTGAAGTTCCACCTTGAACATTGCGTTCGGGAGGGACTCGATCACGGTGCCCTCGATTTCGATGGCACCTTGCTTCTTGGCCACGCTTCGCCCTTCGAATCGGCTACCTTGATCGACTCGCACATCCGTATGCAGGCATACGGGTACACGCGAGCCGACGAGTCAGTCTACGTCAGGCACCCGGAAAAGACGAATCCGGCAAGTGTGCCCAACAGTCAAGATCATTACGCCGATCGGACGACCCGTCTCAGGCCAGCGGATCGGGGGCCGCCGTGACGCCGTACTCCGCCAGCTTCGCCCGGCCGCCGTCGACGGCGGTCAGGACGAGGGGACCCTCCTCGGTCAGCGCCACCGAGTGCTCCCAGTGCGAGGACCAGGTGCCGTCGGTGGTGACGACGGTCCAGTTGTCCTCCAGCACGTCCGTCTGCGCCGTGCCGAGGCTCACCATCGGCTCGATCGCCAGGCAGAAGCCGGGAACCAGCTTCGGGCCCTTGCCCCGCTTGCGCGTGACGTAGTTCAGCAGGTGCGGGTCCATGTGCATCTCGGACCCGATGCCGTGGCCGCCGTAGTCCTCGATGATCCCGTACTTGCCGGTCGCCGGACGCGGCTGCCGGCGGATGTACGACTCGATCGCCTTGGAGATGTCGACGAGCCGGTTGCCGGCCTTCATGGCTGCCAGGCCCGCCCACATCGACTCCTCGGTCACCCGCGAGAGCTCGATCAGCTCGGGGGCGTGACCGGTGCCGACGAAGGCGGTGTACGCCGCGTCGCCGTGCCAGCCGTCGACGATCGCGCCGGCGTCGATCGAGATGATGTCGCCGTCCTTGAGGACCGTCTTCTCGTCCGGGATGCCGTGGACGACGACCTCGTTCACCGAGGTGCAGATGGTGGCGGGGAACCCGCCGTACCCGAGGAAGTTCGACTTCGCGCCGTGCTCGGCGAGCACCTTGCGCGACACCTCGTCCAGGTCGCGGGTGGTGGCGCCCGGCACGGCCGCCTCACGCGTCGCCGCGTGGACGGCGGCGACGACCAGCCCCGCCTCGCGCATCTTCGCGATCTGCCCGGGGGTCTTGATCTCCACCATGTCTGTGCCTTCCACCTTCGCTGTCACTGCCTACCACGTACTGCGTACCACGCGTCGCCGCGCGCTCAACAGTACGGCCGCGGCGCCTCTCGGACACCGCGGCCGCAACCGTCGTACTGCTCGTTCGATCAGCCCTCGGCGGAGGACTTCTTCAGGGCTTCCATCGCACGGGCGGTGACCTCGTCGACCTTGCCCAGCGCGGAGATGGTGACCACCAGGCCCTGCGCCTTGTAGTGGTCGATGATCGGCTCGGTCTCGCTGTGGTAGACCTCCAGCCGGCGGCGCACCGTTTCCTCGGTGTCGTCGCCGCGCTGGTAGAGCTCGCCGCCGCAGACGTCGCAGACGTCGTCCTGCTTCGGCGGGCTGTACGTCACGTGGAAGACGTGGCTCGAATCGTTACGGCAGGTGCGGCGACCCGCGATCCGCTTCACGACCTCGTCCTCGGGGACTTCCAGGTCCAGCACACCGTCGAGGTGCAGCCCCTCGGCCTTCAGCGACTCGTCGAGCGCCAGGGCCTGCGACACGTTGCGCGGGAAGCCGTCCAGCAGGAAGCCGCCAACCGCGTCGGGCTGGGACATGCGGTCCTTGGCCATCCCGATGGTGACCTCGTCCGGAACCAGGTTCCCGGCGTCCATGAACGCCTTGGCCTGCTTGCCGAGAGCCGTGCCCTGACTGATGTTGGCGCGGAAGAGGTCGCCCGTGGAGATGTGCGGGATCGACAGGTTCTTGGCAAGGAACGCGGCCTGCGTTCCCTTGCCGGCACCGGGCGGCCCGACGAGGACGATTCGCATCAGCGGAGGAACCCTTCGTAATTGCGCTGCTGGAGCTGACTCTCGATCTGCTTCACGGTCTCGAGACCCACACCCACGATGATGAGGATGCTTGTTCCACCGAAGGGGAAGTCCGCGTTCGCGCCGAAGCCTGCCAACGCCATCGTCGGCACAAGAGCGATCAGACCCAGATACAGCGAGCCCGGCCAAGTGATCCGGTTGAGCACGTAGCTCAGGTACTCGGCGGTAGGCCGACCTGCCCGGATACCCGGGATGAAGCCACCATACTTCTTCATGTTGTCGGCGACTTCCTCGGGGTTGAACGAGATCGCCACGTAGAAGAAGGCGAAGAACACGATCAACAGGAAGTACGTGGCGATGTAGATGGGCTGGCCATCCACGAAGTTCCCCTGAATCCACCGGCCCCAGTCGCTGCTGGCCCCTCCGCCGCTGAACTGGACGATCAGCATCGGGATGTAGAGCAGGGACGAGGCGAAGATGACGGGAATCACACCCGCCTGGTTCACCTTCAGGGGGATGTAAGTGGACGTACCGCCGTAGGACTTCCGCCCGATCATGCGCTTCGCGTACTGCACGGGGATCCTGCGCTGCGCCTGCTCGACGAAGACCACGAGACCGACCATGGCGAAGCCGACGAGGATCACGATGCCGAACTCGATCCAGCCGTTGGCCAGCTCGCCCTTCTCCTTGATGGCCCACAGGGCGCCCGGGAAGCCGGCGGCGATCGAGATGAACATCAGGATCGACATGCCGTTGCCGATGCCGCGGTCGGTGACGAGCTCACCGAGCCACATGACGGCCGCGGTGCCCGCCGTCATGGTGACCACCATCGTGATCGTCACGAAGATCGACTTGTCGGGGACGATCTGGCCCGCGACCTGGCAGCCCTGGAAGATCGCGCCGTTGCGGGCGGTGGCCACCAGACCGGTGCCCTGGAGCACGGCGAGGGCGACCGTCAGATAACGCGTGTACTGCGTGATCTTGGCGGTGCCGGACTGCCCCTCCTTCTTGAGGGCCTCCAGTCGCGGGATGACCACGGTCAGCAGCTGCAGGATGATGCTCGCCGTGATGTACGGCATGATGCCGAGCGCGAAGATCGTGATCTGCAGCAGGGCGCCACCGCTGAACAGGTTGACGAGCCCGAAGAGCCCGCCCGTCTGCGCCTGGTCGACACAGATCTGTACGTTCTTGTAGTTGACGCCGGGAACCGGAACATGGGCCCCGAGCCGGTACAGCACGATGATGCCCAGTGTGAAGAGCAGCTTCTTGCGCAGGTCGGGCGTCTTGAACGCCCGGGCGAACGCGGTGAGCACGGTGCCTCCTGCGACCCCCGCGCTACTGCGTCAGAGGTGACGGTATTGAGGATCGACGAATCCGACGGAACAACGAATGCAACTAGTACACGAATACAAAGCAGTCAAAAGCCGTGCGGGCGCACCGCACGGAAGTTAACGGTGCACGCCACCATACCGGCGACCATGCCCCCCTAGGAACGACCAACCGGGGATGCCCCTTTTGGGAGGCATCCCCGGTCGGTGTTCAAGCCATCGGGCTCGTCTCTCAGACGAGCTCGGTGACGGTGCCGCCAGCGGCAGCGATCTTCTCCTTGGCGGAGGCGGAAACGGCGTCAACCGTCACCGTCAGCGCCACGGAGACCTCGCCGGCGCCGAGCACCTTGACGAGCTGGTTCTTACGAACCGCACCCTTGGCGACCAGGTCGGCCACCGTGACCTCTCCACCCTGCGGGTAGAGGTCGGCGAGCTTGTCCAGGTTCACGACCTGGTACTCGGTGCGGAACGGGTTCTTGAAGCCCTTGAGCTTCGGGAGACGCATGTGGAGGGGCATCTGCCCGCCCTCGAAGCGCTCCGGAACCTGGTAACGGGCCTTGGTGCCCTTGGTACCACGACCTGCGGTCTTACCCTTCGACGCCTCACCACGACCCACACGGGTCTTGGCGGTCTTGGCGCCCGGGGCGGGCCGGAGGTTGTGGACCTTCAGCGGGTTGTTCTCCGCCATGTCAGTCGACCTCCTCAACCGTCACGAGGTGGCGGACGGTGTGCACCATTCCGCGGAACTCGGGGCGGTCCTCCTTGACAACCACGTCGTTCAGGCGCTTGAGCCCGAGCGAACGCAGGGTGTCGCGGTGGTTCTGCTTGCTGCCGATGTACGACTTCGTCTGCGTGATCTGGAGACGGGCCATTACGCACCCGCTCCCGCACGAGCACGGAGCAGGGCCGCGGGGGCCACGTCCTCGAGGGGCAGACCGCGGCGGGCCGCGATCTCCTCGGGACGCTGCAGGCCCTTGAGGGCCGTCACAGTCGCGTGGACGATGTTGATCGGGTTCGACGACCCGAGCGACTTCGACAGGATGTCGTGAACGCCGGCGCACTCGAGCACGGCACGCACCGGGCCACCGGCGATAACGCCGGTACCGGGGGAAGCCGGCTTGAGCAGGACGACGCCCGCAGCCTTCTCGCCCTGAATCGGGTGAGGGATGGTGCCCTGGATGCGCGGAACCTTGAAGAAGCTCTTCTTGGCCTCTTCAACGCCCTTGGCGATGGCCGCGGGAACTTCCTTGGCCTTGCCGTATCCGACGCCTACAGTGCCGTCACCGTCGCCCACCACGACCAGCGCGGTGAAGCTGAAGCGGCGACCACCCTTGACAACCTTGGCGACACGGTTGATCGCGACAACGCGCTCAACGTAAGCGGTCTTCTCGGCGGCAGCGCCACCGTCGCGACCCTTCCGGTCCCGCCGCTCGCCGCCACCGGCACCGCTTCCGCGGCGCTGGGGTCCAGCCATTGGATTTACCTCTCTCTGTTACGTCCGTTAGTCCCGGAACCGGGGCTTAGAACTTCAGCCCGGCTTCGCGGGCGGCGTCAGCCAGAGCGGCAATGCGCCCGGCGTACCTGTTGCCACCACGGTCGAACACGACGGCCTCGACGCCGGCAGCCTTGGCACGCTCGGCGACAAGCGCGCCGACCTGCTGGGCCTGGGCGCTCTTGTCGGCCTCGCCACCGCGGATCGAAGCGTCCAGGGTCGACGCCGACGCGAGCGTGTGGCCCGCGATGTCGTCGATGACCTGAGCAACGATGTTGCGGTTGGAGCGCGTCACGACCAGGCGAGGACGCTCCGGCGTACCGGAGACGTGCTTGCGGACGCGGATGTGGCGGCGCTTGATGGCAGCGCGCTTGTACGCGTCACCCTTGGCGATCTTTACACCGTATGCCATGGCTTACTTACCCGCCTTTCCAACCTTGCGGCGGATAACCTCGCCGGCGTACTTGACGCCCTTGGCCTTGTACGGGTCGGGCTTCCGCAGCTTGCGGATGTTAGCGGCGACCTCGCCGACCTTCTGCTTGTCGATGCCCTCGACGCTGAGCTTCGTGGGCGACTCGACCTTGAAGGTGATGCCCTCGGGGGCCTCGACGACGATCGGGTGGCTGTAGCCCAGGGCGAACTCCAGGTTGGAGCCCTTCGCCTGGACGCGGTAACCGACACCGCTGATCTCGAGCGCCTTGGTGTAACCCGTGGTCACGCCGGTGATCATGTTCGCCACCAGCGTGCGGGACAGGCCGTGAAGGGCCTTGTTCTGACGCTCGTCGTTGGGGCGGGTGACGCTGAGCACGCCGTCCTCACCCTTGGTGACCTCGATCGGCGCGGCGACGGTGTGCGTGAGGGAACCCTTGGGGCCCTTCACCGCGACCGTGCGGCCATCGATGGTGACGTCCACACCGGCGGGAACCTGGATGGGGAGCTTGCCGATTCGCGACATTAGCTTTTCCTCCGTTCCCGACTACCAGACGTAGGCGAGGACTTCCCCACCTACGCCCTTCTTGCCTGCCTGCTGGCCGGTCAGGAGACCGTGGGACGTGGAGATGATCGCCACGCCCAGGCCGCCGAGGACCTTCGGCAGATTGGTGGACTTCGCGTACACGCGCAGACCCGGCTTCGAGATCCGCTTGATGCCCGCAATGGAGCGCTCACGGTTCGGGCCGAACTTCAGCTCGAGAACGAGGGACTTGCCGACCTCGGCGTCCTCGACCTTCCAGCCGGTGATGAAGCCCTCCTGCTGGAGGATCTCCGCGATGTGCGACTTGATCTTGCTGTGCGGCATAGCCACGGTGTCGTGGTACGCCGAGTTCGCGTTACGCAGACGAGTCAGCATGTCCGCGATCGGATCAGTCATGGTCATGAATTGGCCTTCGGCCTCTCTCGCCGGGGTTTCCTGTATGCGCCATCCCTCTCCCCACTCAGTGGCGGGACGGGTGCGGTGCGGGGACCTACGGCGTAGTAAGTCGGTCAGGGCGGCAGGCGCCCAACCCCACAAGCCTACGGCATGCGGTGTCGGGCTCCTGCCGACCAGATACTTACCGAGAGCATCCGGAGTACGGGAAGTCCCGTACTACCAGGAGCTCTTGGTCACGCCCGGCAGCTCGCCACGGTGAGCCATCTCACGAAGGCACACGCGGCACAGGCCGAACTTGCGGTAAACGGAGTGCGGCCGGCCGCAGCGCTGGCAACGCGTGTACGCGCGCACAGCGAACTTCGGCTTGCGGGCCGCCTTAGCGATCAGGGCCTTCTTCGCCACGGTCAGTTCTCCTTGAACGGGAAGCCGAGGTGACGAAGGAGGGCACGACCCTCGTCGTCGTTGGTCGCCGTGGTGACCACGGTGATGTCCATGCCCCGGACCCGGTCGATCTTGTCCTGGTCGATCTCGTGGAACATGACCTGCTCCGTGAGACCGAAGGTGTAGTTGCCACGGCCGTCGAACTGCTTCGGCGACAGACCACGGAAGTCACGGATACGCGGCAGCGCGAGCGACAGCGTACGGTCCAGGAACTCCCACATGCGGTCACCGCGGAGGGTGACGTGGCAGCCGATCGGCTGACCCTCGCGCAGCTTGAACTGCGCGATGGACTTCCGGGCCTTGGTGACGGCCGGCTTCTGGCCGGTGATCGTGGTGAGGTCGCGAATAGCGCCGTCGATCAGCTTGGAGTCGCGGGCGGCGTCGCCCACACCCATGTTGACCACGATCTTGACGAGACCGGGGATCTGCATGACGTTCTCGTACGAGAACTCCTCACGCAGCTTGCCCGCGATCTCCTCGCGGTAGCGCAGCTTCAGACGCGGCGCGGTGGTGGTAGTCATCAGATGTCCTCACCAGTCCGCTTGGCAACGCGGATCTTGTTGCCCTCGTCGTCAAAGCGGTAGCCGACGCGAGTGACGACCTTCTTGCCGTCCTTCTCAACAACCAGCTGCACGTTGCTGACGTGGACCGGGGCCTCGGTCGTCACGATGCCACCGGTCTGGGAACCGCGAGCGGTCTGACCGGCCTTGGTGTGCTTCTTGACCCGGTTGACACCCTCGACGAGGACGCGGTTCTCGCGGGGGAAGGCGACGATGACCTTGCCCTGCTTGCCCTTGTCCTTACCGGTGATGACCTGAACCAGGTCGCCCTTCTTGATCTTCATGCTTACAGCACCTCCGGCGCGAGCGAGATGATCTTCATGAACTTCTTCTCGCGCAGCTCACGGCCCACCGGGCCGAAGATACGGGTGCCACGAGGGTCGCCGTCGTTCTTGAGAATGACAGCGGCGTTCTCGTCGAAGCGGATGTACGAGCCGTCCTGGCGGCGGCGCTCCTTGACGGTGCGAACGATGACCGCCTTGACGACGTCACCCTTCTTCACGTTGCCGCCGGGGATCGCGTCCTTGACGGTGGCGACGATGACGTCGCCGATGCCCGCGTAGCGGCGACCCGAGCCACCGAGAACACGGATGGTGAGAATTTCCTTCGCACCCGTGTTGTCGGCGACGCGCAGTCGCGACTCCTGCTGGATCACGTCTATCTCCTGATCGTCTGCCGGTTCCCGGCAGGGGCACCTGGGTGCCCCTGCCGAGCCTGGCGGAACTACTTAGAAGGAAACCCCTCTAAGGCGTGTCTATCGGAATTCCCTTGCGGGAATTACCTACTTGGCCTTCTCGAGGATCTCGACGATGCGCCAGCGCTTGCTCGCCGACAGCGGACGCGTCTCCATGATGAGGACGCGGTCGCCGACGCCTGCGGCGTTGGACTCGTCGTGAGCCTTGAGCTTGTTCGTACGGCGGATGACCTTGCCGTACAGGGCGTGCTTGACGCGATCCTCGACAGCGACGACGACGGTCTTGTCCATCTTGTCGCTGACGACGAGACCCTCACGGGTCTTGCGGAATCCGCGCTGCTCAGTCGTCTCAGTCACATTCTTCTCGCTCATCAGGCGCTCTCCACCGTCTCGATGCCCAGCTCGCGCTCGCGCATCAGGGTGTAGATCCGGGCGATGTCCTTACGGACGGACTTGAGCCGGCCGTGGTTCTCGAGCTGTCCGGTCGCCGCCTGGAAGCGGAGGTTGAACAGTTCTTCCTTGGCCTCACGGAGCTTCGCGACGAGGTCCTCGTCGTTGAGCTCGCGCAGCTCGGTCGCCTTGGTACCGGCCGCCATCACGACTCACCTGCCTCGCGCCGAACAATCCGGCACTTCATCGGAAGCTTGTGAGCAGCGCGGGTGAGCGCCTCACGAGCAATCTTCTCGTTCGGGTAGGACAGCTCGAACATGACCCGGCCCGGGTGCACGTTCGCGATCCACCACTCGGGAGAACCCTTACCGGAACCCATGCGGGTCTCGGCAGGCTTCTTCGTCAGGGGGCGGTCCGGGTAGATGTTGATCCAGACCTTGCCGCCACGCTTGATGTGGCGGGTCATCGCGATACGAGCAGCCTCGATCTGGCGGTTCGTCACGTAGGCCGGGGTCAGCGCCTGGATGCCGTACTCGCCGAATGCGACCTCAGTGCCACCCTTCGCCATACCACGGCGCTTGGGGTGGTGCTGCTTGCGGTGCTTGACCCTACGAGGGATCAGCATTTCGGTCAGGCCTCCGTTCCGGTGCTCTCAGCCGGAGCAGCGGCGGCGGGAGCGTCGGCCTTGGGGGCCTCTGCTGCCGGTGCGCCCTGCTGCGGCTTGCGGCCGCGGCCGCCACGCTCGCCACCACGTCCGCCACGGCCACCGGCCGGACGGTCGGCCGCGCCGCCACCACGGGCCGGGCGGTTACCCGCACGGGCCGCGGCGTTCTCGGCACGGACCTCGGCGATGTTCTTGACGTCGCCCTTGTAGATCCAGACCTTCACGCCGATACGGCCGAAGGTGGTCTTGGCCTCGAAGAAGCCGTAGTCCACGTTCGCGCGCAGCGTGTGCAGCGGCACACGACCCTCGCGGTAGAACTCGGACCGGGACATCTCGGCGCCGCCGAGACGGCCACCACACTGGATCTTGATGCCCTTGGCGCCGGCCTTCATCGTGCCCTGCATGCTCTTACGCATGGCGCGACGGAAGGAGACGCGGGAGGAGAGCTGCTCGGCAACGGCCTGGGCGACCAGCTGAGCGTCCATCTCGGGGTTCTTGACCTCGAGGATGTTCAGCTGGACCTGCTTGCCCGTGAGCTTCTCGAGGTCACCGCGGATGCGGTCGGCCTCGGCGCCACGGCGGCCGATGACGATGCCCGGACGAGCGGTGTGGATGTCCACACGCACGCGGTCACGGGTGCGCTCGATCTCCACCTTCGAGATGCCGGCGCGCTCCATGCCGGACGTCATCATCCTGCGGATGGCGACGTCTTCCTTGACGTAGTCCTTGTACAGCTTGTCGGCGTACCAACGGGACTTGAAGTCCGTGGTGATGCCGAGCCGGAACCCGTGCGGGTTTACCTTCTGGCCCATTACCGGGAACCTTCCTTGCTGCTGACGACCACGGTGATGTGGCTGGTCCGCTTGCGGATCCGGTAGGCACGGCCCTGAGCGCGCGGACGGAACCGCTTCAGGGTCGGGCCCTCGTCGACGTACGCCTCGCTGATGACCAGCGAGGAGGCGTCCGTGTGGTCGTAGTTGTGCGCGGCGTTGGCAATGGCGCTGTCAAGCACCTTGCCGACCGGCACGCTGGCGGCCTGCGGGGCGAAACGCAGGACCGCCTGGGCCTCCGTGGCATCCATGCCACGGATAAGGTCCACCACGCGGCGGGCCTTCATGGGCGTGACGCGGATGTACCGCGCCTGGGCCCTGGCTTCCATGGTTGTCCCTTCGGTGTCGTTCATAGTCATCGCACCCCGCCTTAGCGGCGCTTCGACTTGCGGTCGTCCTTGACGTGGCCGCGGAAGGTGCGGGTCGGCGCAAACTCGCCGAGCTTGTGGCCGACCATCGACTCGGTGACGAACACCGGGACGTGAATCTTGCCGTTGTGCACCGCGATGGTGTGACCCAGCATGCTGGGAATGATCATCGAGCGCCGGGACCAGGTCTTGATGACGTTCTTGGTGCCTGCCTCGTTCTGTACGTCCACCTTCTTGATGAGGTGTCCGTCGACGAAGGGCCCCTTCTTGAGACTGCGCGGCATCTAAACCCGCTCCTAGCGCTTCTTGTTCGTCTTGCGGCGGCGGACGATGTACTTGCTCGATGCCTTCTTCGGCGAGCGAGTACGACCCTCCTTCTGACCCCACGGGCTGACCGGGTGGCGACCACCGGAAGTCTTGCCCTCACCACCACCGTGCGGGTGGTCAACCGGGTTCATCGCGACACCGCGGACGGTCGGGCGTACGCCCTTCCAGCGCATACGGCCGGCCTTGCCCCAGTTGATGTTCGACTGCTCGGCGTTGCCGACCTCGCCGATCGTGGCGCGGCAGCGGGCGTCGACCAGCCGGATCTCGCCGGACGGCATACGAAGGTGGGCCATGGTGCCCTCCTTCGCCAGCAGCTGCACGGAGGCACCCGCGGAACGGGCGAACTTCGCGCCGCCGCCGGGCCGCAGCTCGATGGCGTGGATGGTCGTACCGACCGGGATGTTGCGCAGCGCGAGGTTGTTGCCGGGCTTGATGTCGGCCGTGGGGCCGTTCTCAATCCGGTCACCCTGCGACAGGCCACGCGGTGCGATGATGTAGCGCTTCTCGCCGTCTGCGTAGTGCAGCAGCGCGATGCGCGCGGTGCGGTTCGGGTCGTACTCGATGTGAGCGACCTTCGCCGGCACGCCGTCCTTGTCGTGACGACGGAAGTCGATCACGCGGTAGGCGCGCTTGTGTCCGCCACCCTGGTGGCGAACGGTGATCCGACCGGCGTTGTTACGGCCGCCCTTGCTGTGCAGGGGGCGGACCAGCGACTTCTCCGGCGTGGACCGCGTGATCTCGACAAAGTCGGCTACGGAGGAGCCACGGCGGCCCGGCGTAGTCGGCTTGTACTTGCGGATTCCCATTTCTCAGTCCTCGTCCGATTCCGGACGACTCGACCTCCGTCAGGAGGTCGGGCCGCCGAAGATGTCGATACGGTCGCCCTCGGCGAGGGTCACGATGGCGCGCTTGGTGTCGGCGCGCTTGCCGAAGCCGGTCTTGGTGCGCTTGCGCTTACCCTGCCGGTTGATCGTGTTGACCCCGGTGACCTTGACCCCGAAGACCGCCTGGACGGCCTGCTTGATCTGCGTCTTGTTGGAGCCGGGCGCGACGATGAACGTGTACTTGTTCTCGTCGAGCAGCGCGTAGCTCTTCTCGGAAACAACCGGCTTGACGAGGACGTCGCGCGGGTCCGTGAAGGTCTTGCTGGTTACGGTCGCCTCAGCCATCAGACGTCGCTCCCTTCGGTCTCATCGGCCTTGGTGGGGCCAGACACGAAAGACTCGAAAGCGGCCTTGGTGAAGACCACGTCGTCAGAGACGAGCACGTCGTACGTGTTCAGCTGGCCCGGCTCCAGGAGGTGCACCTGGGGCAGGTTGCGGGCGGACAGCCACGCGGCCTCGTCCGAACGCTCGGCGACCAGGAGCACGTGCTTGCGCTCGCTGACCTTGCCCAGCAGGGACTTCGCGGCCTTCGTGGAAACCGCACCCTCGACCACGCCGGAGACGACGTGGATGCGAGCGTTGCGCGCCCGGTCGGTGAGGGCGCCACGCAGAGCGGCGGCCTTCATCTTCTTGGGCGTGCGCTGCGAGTAGTCACGCGGCTGCGGGCCGTGGACGACGCCACCGCCGGCGAACTGCGGGGCGCGGGTCGAACCCTGACGGGCGCGGCCGGTGCCCTTCTGGCGGTACGGCTTCTTGCCGCCACCGCGGACTTCGCCGCGACGCTTGGTCTTGTGCGTGCCCTGACGGGCAGCGGCCAGCTGTGCGACAACGACCTGGTGGATCAGCGGAATGCTGACCTTGGCGTCGAAGATCTCCGCGGGGAGCTCGACCGTCCCGGCCTTGTCGCCTGCCGGCGAAAGGATGTCAATGGTGCTCATCGGTTCCTCAAACCCCCTTGGCCGCGGTGCGGACCAGGACGAGGCCACCGTTGGGGCCGGGGACGGCGCCCTTGATGAGCAGCAGACCCTTCTCGGCGTCAACGGCGTGGACGGTCAGGTTCTGGGTGGTGACCCGCTCGTTGCCCATGCGACCCGCCATGCGCATGCCCTTGAAGACACGGCCGGGGGTGGCACAGCCACCGATGGAACCAGGCTTGCGGTGCACGCGGTGGGCACCGTGGGAAGCCTTGCCACCGGCGAAGTTGTGACGCTTCATGACACCGGCGAAGCCCTTGCCCTTGCTCTTGCCCGTGACGTCAACCTTGACGCCGGACTCGAACACCTCGGCAGTGATCTCCTGGCCGAGCGTGTACTCGCTGGCGTCGGAGGTACGGAGCTCCACCAGGTGGCGGCGCGGGGTCACGTCGGCCTTGGCGAAGTGGCCCTTGAGGGGCTTGTTCACCTTGCGAGGGTCGATCTCGCCGAAGGCGATCTGGACCGACTCGTAGCCGTCGGTGTCGTTCGTACGTACCTGGGTCACGACATTCGGCCCGGCCTTGACGACGGTCACCGGGACAACCCGGTTGTTCTCGTCCCAGACCTGGGTCATGCCGAGCTTCTCGCCCAGGATTCCCTTAATCTGCTTAGCCATCTCCGCGCCCCTCAGAGCTTGATCTCGATGTCAACGCCGGCCGGAAGGTCCAGGCGCATCAGCGAGTCAACGGTCTTGGGGGTGGGGTCGAGGATGTCGATGAGGCGCTTGTGCGTGCGCATCTCGAAGTGCTCGCGAGAATCCTTGTACTTGTGCGGCGACTTGATGACGCAGTACACGTTCTTCTCTGTGGGCAGCGGCACCGGGCCCGCGACCGACGCACCAGTGCGAGTCACCGTCTCGACGATCTTCTTCGCCGAAGAGTCGATGACCTCGTGGTCGTAGGCCTTGAGCCGGATGCGGATCTTCTGTCCCGCCATGGCTACCTAGTAGTCCTGTTCTCTCGAAACGCTCTGGGACCCGGGGGCTGTCTTTGTCAGCACCGCTCTTCTCCGACCCACGCGGTCGGGCGTGTCGCATCCTCGCCAGTACGAAATCCCGAAGGTTTTCCCTGAAGCAGGGGATGCGGTCCGCGACCGCTGGTCCGGGGAAGAAACACCCACCGGGCGCCTGGTCTCAGCCCCGCTGACGCTTCCCGAAAGATTCCCGTACGTCCGCCCCAGCGCTGCCCGGAGGGGCAGTTAGGGCGACGAGTACTGTGGGACTCGCTTCCGGTCCTCCCGACGGGAGGCGCGCAGCATCGGCACTCAACCGAGCAACCCCGACAGTCTGCCATACGGGGCACAGCCCGCGCCAATCGGGCGCAAGAGATTACCCCGTACGTGACGAACGTCAAACCGACCCGCACCCCGGGCGCGCCGCACCGCCCCACCCGACCGGGTGAACACCCCCGATTCGGGCGAACGGGGGGCCGGTAAGTCCATAGCGTCATATGCCATGGTCAGTTCCTCGCACGAGGCGATGCACCGGATCTTCCAGGAGGCTCCGGGCGTTTTCACCCGCACCTTCCGGACACTCGGGCTCCCTTTCGACGACCCCGTCGCCGTTTCCCTGCTCCCCACCGACCTCACCGAGAACAGTCCATTGGAACGCCGTGTGGACACCCTCCTGCGCTTCGACACCGCCGAAGCGGACAGCAGCTTCCTGCTGGCCGTCGAGGCCCAGGGCAAGAAGGATCCCGCCAAGCTCGCCAGCTGGGCGTACTACCTGGCTCATCTCAACGCCAAGTACGGCGTCCCGGCAGTACTCCTCGTCGTGTGCCAGGACAAGAACACCGCGGCATGGGCCTCGGCACCGGTCGACATCGGCCCGCCGCAGTGGCCCGCTCTGACCTTGCGTCCCCTGGTCCTCGGCCCCCACAACGTGCCGGCGATCAAGGATCCCGTCACGGCCGCCGCCGACATCCCTCTCGCCGCGTTCTCCGCGATCACGCACGGGAAGGACCCGGACGCCGGTGCGATACTGAGAGCGCTGGCCGCCGCCTTGAAGACCGTGGACGAAGACACCGCAAGCATCTTCATCGAACTCACCGAACAGGGCCTGGGCACCGCCCCGGCAGCTCAGATCTGGAGGGACCTGATGGCCGTCGACCTCTCCTTCTTCCGCTCGGAGACCGCGCAGCGCCTGCGGGGTGAGGGGCGAGCCGAGGGCCGGGCAGAGGGCCGGGCAGAGGACATCGTCCTGCTGCTGACGAAGCGGGGCATCGAGGTCCCCGAAGAAGCCCGCGACCGCATCACCGACTGCACCGACCTCGACACGCTCAGCGTCTGGTTCGACCGGGCCATCACCGCCACCTCGGCGGAGGAGCTGTTCGCCGAGGAGTGACGGGCCCCTGAAGCGGCCCGAGCCCTTGTCCCGCGAAGCTGCGGGGGCAGGGGCTCGGTGGTCCGCGCGTCAGCTCGTGGAAGCGTACGCCACGAAGTCGGCCCACGCGCCCGGTGCGAACCCGAGCCGCGGGCCGCGTACGTTCTTGGAGTCGCGGACGTGGACGATGCCGCAGCCGGTGGCCGTCTCGACGCAGTGGTTGGTGTCACTACCGCTGTAGCTGCTCTTGGTCCAGGCGACTTCGACACACTCAGGGCCGTCGTTGGTGCTGTAGCTGCTCTTGAACCACTCCAGCTCGGCAACATCTCCGACTGCGGGCTTGCGAGTCATGTCTCTCCCAGCACTTTCTCGATGAAGGCCAGTGACTCCCGTGGAGTGAGAGCCTGCGCCCGGATCATTCCATAGCGCATCTCCAGGACCTGGACCTCCTTCGGATCGGAGATCAGGCGGCTGGTGAGTTGGACTTCGTTGTGCCCCACCGTGGTGCCGTCCCTGAGTTTCAGCAGTTGGAGCGAGCCACCGAGTCCGGCGTGATCCTCACAAGCGGTCGGCATCACCTGGATCTCAACGTGGCGCAACTGCCCTACCTCAAGCAGGTGTTCGAGCTGGCGCCGCAGCGCCATTCTCCCCCCGATCGGCCGTCGAAGAAGAGCTTCTTCCTGGACGAACGTGAGGAGAGGTGCCGGCCGTTGCTCGAAGAGCGACTGCCTGGCCATTCGGGCAGCTACCAGTCGTTCAAGGTGTTCCTCTCCATAGGAGGGGCGCCGCAGGCCGAACAAGGCTCGGGCGTACTCCTCCGTCTGCAACAAGCCGTGCACAACGGTGTTGCCGTAGGCGCCAAGCTCCCCCGCCTCCCCCTCCAGCTTGGCCAGGTCACGGACCTTCTTCGGGTACCTGGCCTCCTCCACGTCCTTCTTCATCGCGGAGATCCTGCCGCCCGCGCCCAGGGCCTCGTCCGCGCGGTCCAGGTACTCCGGCTGCGGGATGCGCCGGCCGCGTTCCACCGCCGATACCAGGTCCTCGCTGTATCCGATGACCGCGCCGAACTCCGCCTGCCGCAGCCCCGCAGCCTCGCGCCACAGCTTGAGCTGGCGGCTCACCGCCTTGAGGACGGCCGTCGAGTCGTCCTCAAGGCCGGGGTCCCAGCCGGGGCCGTCCGCCCCGTCCGCCGTGTAGTCCGTACCGCCGCCGCCCATGCGAGACACCCACTTCCGACGTACCCATCCGCGCCTGCACGGAGTGCCGGCATGACGTGATCCGGCACAGCCGGACGGTCACTTTCCGTGCAGGCGTCATCGCTGTGCAGCGTAGGCGCAGACGGACACGCTGGGTGATGGGAGCTGGGAAATCATCCTTACGACGCCCCTCACCGGGTCGCGGTGGGTCGCGATGCGGTGGGCCGCGACGCGGGTCGGCGCGACGCGGGTCGGCGGGACGTCTAAGGCTCTCAATCCCCGGGAGTGAAAACCCCTCCCAACCCCACCAGCCTCCCCGTCACCCACACGGGTGGCGTTCGCCAACTGGGCTAGGTTTCGGGCCGGTTGCCGGGCATATGCTCTCGGCGACAACCGCAGACATGCGACGGCCCCCGGCCGGGACGGCAATCCCGAACGAGGGCCTGACCACCAAGGAAGAAGCACCTTCCCGATGGATGTTCAGCACCTTAGCGCGCCCTCGCGCGCCTCGTCCGGCGTTCCCCGCGCCGCCGCCCGCTCCGGTTCCGGCGTCGTCCACGCGAACACCCCGCACACCCGCCGCTACACCGTGGTCGGGAACCACCTCACCCAGCACCGCGAACTGACGCTCGTCGCGATCGGGCTCGCCGCGCACATCCAGTCGCTGCCCGCCGGGGCCCGTATCGGCATCAAGTGCCTGGCGGACCGGTTCCCGGAGGGCGAGGCGCGCATCGCCGCCGCGCTGCGCGAGCTGGAGGCGCACGGCTACCTGGAACGCACCCGGGAGCGGCTGCCGAACGGCCGGATCATCACCCACACGGTGTCGTACAACCAACCGGAGCAGAGCCGCCCCGCCGGCGACCCGGTGCCCAGGCCGAAGCGGCCCGCACCCCCGGCCCTGCGCCCCAGGCAGGCCGCGCCCCCGTCCGCCCCCGTCGACGTACGCCCGCTCCCGGCGGAGGAGGACTCGGCACCGGCAGCCGAAGCGGCACCCGCACCCCAGCCCCGCCGCGTCGCCCCGCCCCTCCCCCGGCCCCGTACCGAGGACCCGGTGCGTGGCCGCGCCGCCGCCGCGCTGCTCGCGGACCTGCGCCGGGACGACCCGCGCCTGCTTCTCGCCGAGCGGGACGTGCACCGGCTCGCGCCCGCCGTCGCCGCCTGGCTGGAGCGCGGGGCCGCCCCCGACGCCGTACGCGCCGCCCTGGCCGCGAACCTTCCCGAGCAGCCGCGCCACCCCGCGGCCCTGCTGGCGCACCGGCTCCCCACACTGCTGCCGCCGCCTCTGCCGCCCGCGCCGAAGGTGGTACGGCCGGACCCGTTCCAGACCTGCGAGGACTGCGACCGCGCCTTCCGCGCGCCCTCGCCGGGCCGCTGCCGCGACTGCCGACCCGCCCTGACGGGGGCCGCCTAGCATGGCGGTAACGACCCCATCCCTGGGCACAGACGAGGAGCGAGCGCCATGACCATCGCCCCGGACGACGCACGGCGAGACGGCCACTTGTACCAGGTGATGCGGGAGTTCGTTCAGTCCATGGACGACACCCTTCCCGGCAAGTTCGAGATCACCAAGGAAGGGATCGTCCACGACATGATGTCGCCCGCGAAGCCGCACGAACTCACCACGCTGCGCGTGCGCCGGCGCCTGGAGAAGGTTCTGCCGGAAGAGCTCGTAGCCCACACGGGGACGCCGGACGTGGAAGAGGCAGCCGAGGGCATCATGCGCCATCCCGACGTGATGGTGATCGCCGAGGCGGACATGGAGGGCGAGGGGTCCTTCGACCCTCGTACGCTCGTCGCCGCCGTCGAGGTCGTGTCACGGTCCAATCCGGACAACGACTGGGTGAGCAAGATGAGGGACTACCCCTTGCTGGGCATTCCCGTGTACGCGGTCTTCGATCCGCGTACCGGCTCCGGCGCGGTGCTCTCCGACATCCACTCCACGCCGGACGGCCCCCGCTACGCCACCCGGAAGGATTTCGTGTACGGCGAGGACGTCACCATCGGCGCGTGGACGATCTCGACGGAGCAGCTGCCCCGCTACCCGTAGCCCTGAGCGCCGTCACAGGTCCTTGGCTTGGCGACGGCGCCGCCGCGCGGCCACGAGACCCACGGTCAGAGCCGCCGCGGCGGCCGTGAGGCCGATGCCCAGGGCGGTCTCGGTGGTGCTGGTTCCGTCGTCCATGGTCCCGCCCTCGCCGCCCCTGACCCCGAGAGTGGGGGACGCGGTGGGCTGTACGGGTGCCTCGGTGGTGGCCGGCGCCGTGACGGTGGGGGTCGCGGGGGTGGCCGTGGTCGTGGTCGTGGCCGTGGCTGTCGCCGTGGCCGCCGGTGTGGTGGGCGACGCCGTGGCCGGGGGCGTGGTCGTGGTCGTGGTGGTGACGGTGACCACCGGCCGGGGCGAGGCGGTGGCCGTGCCGATCTGGCCCCGGCTCGGCAGCGCCTCGCAGGCGATCCGGTCGTCGTCCCCGGGGTCCTCGTCGAGCCGGTACGGGTCGCTGGGGTCCCGGTCGAACTCCGCCTGCGCCTCCTCCTGATAGGTGAAGTCGCTGCAGTCGAGGTCGGGCTGCGCGTACGAGACGCCGGACAACGGGAGTGAGGCGGCGGCAGCCAGTACCACGGCTGTCGCGGCAGTACGAAGATTCATTTCTCGAACGTAAGCAGGGTGATCTTTCCCTGCCACTCGGCCGGTGGGCCGTATGCCGGTGGCAGCGCTCACTTCCGGGAATCGGAGCTCTCCTCGGGGCAACCCCGGCACCCCTGCTCACGTCTAGTCCTGCGCGGCCCGGCCACGGGGGGCGGGCCGCGCCACAGGAGACGGAGCGCGGGGCCGTGGGCAGCACGAACGAGGGCCGCCCCGTGCGCCCGGACGACGTACGCGACCTGCCGGGGCCCCGCCCCGGGCGACGCGCGGTGCTGACCACCACCGCCGCTGCCGCCGCGGGCCTCGGGCTCGCCTCGTGCTCCGTCCCCGCCCCTCGCCGCACCGGCCCCGCGCCCGATCCGCTGCCCGGCAAGCCGATGTCCCGGCCCCGGCGCGCGCTGCTGATGCAGATACTCGCCCACCCGGACGACGACCTGTACTTCATGAACCCGGACACACAGGGGACGCTCGGCTCCGGCGTCCCGGTGGTCTGCGTGTACGTCACGGCGGGCGAGGCGAACGGCGTCAACCGGATACCCGGCGCGGGCCCGCAGCCGGCCGACCGCGCGGCGTACTCCTCGGCCCGGCAGCAGGGCCTGCGCCAGGCGTACGCGTCCCTGCTCGGCCTCCCCCGTTTCACCGCGTGGCGGAGGTCCGTGACCGCGCTGCGCGGGGGCCACCGGGCCGAGCGCGACACGCTCACGCACCGGGGCCGCCGGGTCGAGCTCGTCTTCCTCAACCTGGCCATGCACACCCGGTGGGGCCGGGCGGGGCTGCCCAGCCTCTGGGAGGCGCGCGGGCTGTCGCTGCGGACCGTCGTGGCCGACGGCTCGCCGCTGCGCGAGGCCGGATCGTACGACTACGACGGGCTCGTCGACGTACTCGCGGGGCTGCTTGAGCGCTACCGGCCCACCGTCGTGCAGACCCTCGATCCGGACCCGGACATCCAGCACAGCGACGAGGCGACCCGCCGCCGTGACAGCGAGCAGCCGGGGTACTCCGACCACGCCGACCACACAGCCGTCGCCTCGTTCGCCTGGGCCGCGCTGATCCGGTGGGTCGCGGAGGCCACGCAGGGCGGTGGCGCGGTGCCGGGCTTCGTCGCCACCGCCTTCCGGGGGTACTACAACCGGCACTGGCCGAAGAACCTGCCCGCCGAGGTGCTGAGGGAGAAGGCCGCGCACCTGGTGCCGTACGGCGGCGCTCCGGACTGGGAGTGCGGGAACACGGCGGGCTGCGGGGACTACAACGTGGGCGGGGACCGCCCGCTCACCAACCCCAAGGGGTGGGTCCGCTCGACGCACTACCGCTACCCGGGCGCCCGTACGGTCGTCGCCACCGGCCCCGACGGACGTCTGACGGCATACGGCGTGCTGGGGCTGCGCCTCGCGCGCCGGCGGGAGACGGCACGGGGCAGCGGCGTGTGGGGCCCGCCGGACGATCTCGGGGGCGGTCCGCTGGCGCCCGTGCTCGGCGCGGCGACACTCGGCGACGGCCGGCAGCTGCTCTTCGGGCTGCGGTTCTCCGCGCTGGCGGGGCACGGGGCCGCCAACACGCGCGAGATCGTCGTACTGGAGCAGCGGACGCCGGGCGGTCGTTTCGGTGCCTGGACCGGTCTCGGCAACCCGGAGAGCCGGCAGGACAGGGGGCGGCGCATCGGCTCCCCCGTGGCGGTGGCCGGGCCGGACGGGCGGGTGCACCTCTTCGTACGGAACGCGGACAAGGGCGTCAGCACGCGTGTGCGGGACGCCGCCGGGCGCTGGAGTCCGTGGCGGGACCTGGGCGGCGGGGAGATACAGGACGGGCTGGCCCCGGTGGTGGACGCCGACGGCCGGGTCCACCTCTTCGCGGCGGGGCGCACGACCGTCCACCACTGGGCGCAGGAGACGCGGGGCGGGCCGGTGGGCGCGCGGCCGGTCACGGGCCTGCCCGCGCCGGGCGACTCCCCCACCGCCCTCGCGGCGCCGGGCGGCGGCATCGACCTGGTCTACCGGCGGCCGGCGTCGGACCGGCTGACGACGGCGCGGGTCGGCGGGGGCCGTCCCGCGCGGCTGCGGTTCGACGGGTACGGCGCGGTGGACGCCGTACCGGCGCCGGCCGGACCGGTCCTGCTGGGGCGGGACGGCGAGGGCCGGGTCCAGCTGCTGCGGGACGGGCAGGTCGTACGCCGGACGGGGGCGGCGCTGGAGGGCGCGGTCCTGCACCTGGGCCCGGACGGCCCGGCCGTGGTCGGCCTGACCCCGGACGCGGTCCCCTGGCTCTGGCGGCCCCGGGGCGCTTCCGCTGGTCCGCGACATCCATGACCACCAGCAGAAACGCACCGTAGAGTCCTCCTCCTCACTGCCGGGGAAGGGGAAAGAACCGATGTTCATGCGGGTGAGACGAAGATCCTGGCTGTTGCCGGTCCTGACCACTGCACTGGGCCTGTCGGTGGGGGCGTGCGCCGACCCTCGGGACAGCAGGCCGAATCCGTACGAAAGGCCCGCCGGCTACAGTGCGGCCGCCGATCTGCCCGAGGCGCTGTCGGACGACGGGACCACCGTCGTCGTGGGCAATCCGCGCGCCTCGATGGTGGTCCGTGTGTACGAGGACATGCGGTGCCCGGTGTGCGAGGAGTTCGAAGTCGAGGGCGCCTCGGCGGACCTGCGTGAACTCACGCTGCTGGGCGACGTACGGACGGAGTACGTCCTGGCCTCTTTTCTCGACGACCGGCTGGGGGGAAGCGGTTCGAAGCGGGCCGCCAACGCCCTGCGCGCGGCTCTGGAGGAGGACAGGTTCGTGGAGTACCACGCCGTACTGTTCGCTAACCAGCCCGACGAGGCGACGGACGGCTACACCGACGACTTCCTGCTGCGCATGGCCTCGCAGGTGCCGGGCCTGCGCGGGCCCGCCTTCGACTCCGCCGTCAAGAAGGGTGAGTACGACCGCTTCGTGTCCGCGGCGCAGCAGGAGTACGAGACTTCCGCGGGCGGCCGGGGCACGCCGGCCGTGGATGTCGACGGCAAGCCGCTCCCCGACGGCGAACGCGGCGTTCTCTTCACCCGCGGCACGCTGCTGCTGTACCTCGCCACCCTCGAAAGCTGAGCCGCCGAAAAGCCGAAGGGCCCCGGACCCGCCGCGAACGGCGGGGCCGGGGCCCTTCTTGGTGCTCGTGCAGGAGCAACCAGGTCAAGCCACGAAATTACTTCGTGATCTTGGTGACCTGGCCGGCGCCGACGGTCCGGCCACCCTCACGGATGGCGAACTTGAGGCCCTCCTCCATGGCGACCGGCTGGATCAGCGCGACCGTCATGATGGTGTTGTCGCCCGGCATGACCATCTCGGTGCCCTCGGGGAGGGTAACGACGCCGGTCACGTCCGTGGTACGGAAGTAGAACTGCGGGCGGTAGTTGTTGAAGAAGGGGGTGTGACGGCCACCCTCGTCCTTCGACAGGATGTAGGCCTGGGCCTCGAACTCGGTGTGCGGCGTGACCGAACCGGGCTTGATGATGACCTGGCCGCGCTCGACGTCCTCGCGCTTGATGCCACGGAGGAGCAGACCGACGTTCTCACCGGCCTGGCCCTCGTCGAGCAGCTTGCGGAACATCTCGATGCCGGTGACCGTGGTGGTGGTCTTCTCTTCCTTGATACCGACGATGTCGACGGTCTCGTTGACCTTGAGCACACCACGCTCGATACGACCGGTGACGACGGTGCCACGACCGGTGATCGTGAAGACGTCCTCGATCGGCATCAGGAACGGCTTGTCGACGTCGCGCTCGGGCTGCGGGATCGACTCGTCGACGGCCTTCATCAGGTCGAGGACGGTCTGGCCCCACTCCTTGTCGCCCTCGAGCGCCTTGAGCGCCGAGACCTTGACGACCGGGAGGTCGTCGCCCGGGAACTCGTACTCGGAGAGGAGCTCACGGACCTCGAGCTCGACGAGCTCCAGGATCTCCTCGTCGTCCACCATGTCGGCCTTGTTCAGCGCGACGACGATGTACGGCACGCCTACCTGGCGGGCCAGGAGCACGTGCTCCTTGGTCTGCGGCATCGGGCCGTCGGTGGCCGCGACCACGAGGATGGCGCCGTCCATCTGCGCCGCACCCGTGATCATGTTCTTGATGTAGTCGGCGTGACCGGGGCAGTCGACGTGCGCGTAGTGACGCGACTCCGTCTGGTACTCGACGTGCGCGATCGAGATCGTGATACCGCGCTGGCGCTCCTCAGGAGCCTTGTCGATCTGGTCGAAGGCCGAGGCCTCGTTCAGGTCCGGGTACGCGTCGTGCAGCACCTTGGTAATGGCGGCCGTGAGGGTCGTCTTACCGTGGTCAATGTGACCGATGGTGCCGATGTTGACGTGCGGCTTAGTCCGCTCGAACTTCGCCTTCGCCACTGGGTCCTCCTGGAGTGGTTCTGTACGCCTTGCTTCATCGGCGCCAGGTGATCTTTGCTGGGATGCCGACGGCCGGGACTTCCCTTGCGGGTCGCGGGGGAAACCCCGGCAGTCGGGTCAAGCCTAAAGCGTCAACTCGGGGGAGCTACTCGCCCTTGGCCTTCGCGATGATCTCCTCGGCGACGTTCCGCGGAACCTCGGCGTAGGAGTCGAACTGCATCGAGTAGCTTGCGCGACCCGAGGTCTTGCTGCGGAGGTCTCCGACGTAGCCGAACATCTCCGAGAGGGGCACGAGGCCCTTCACGACGCGAGCGCCGCTGCGCTCCTCCATGGCCTGAATCTGGCCACGGCGGGAGTTGAGGTCGCCGATGACATCGCCCATGTAGTCCTCGGGCGTGGTGACCTCGACGGCCATCATCGGCTCGAGGAGCACGGGAGAGGCCTTGCGGGCACCCTCCTTGAACGCCTGCGAACCGGCGATCTTGAAGGCGAGCTCCGAGGAGTCGACCTCGTGGTAACCACCGTCGAGAAGGGTGACGCGAACGCCGACCATCTCGTAGCCGGCCAGGATGCCGAACTGCATGGCTTCCTGCGCGCCCGCGTCCACCGAGGGGATGTACTCCCTGGGGATGCGGCCACCGGTGACCTTGTTGACGAACTCGTACGAGGCGTCGCCACCCTCGATGGGCTCAAGGGCGATCTGCACCTTCGCGAACTGGCCGGTACCACCAGTCTGCTTCTTGTGCGTGTAGTCGATACGCTCGACGGCCTTGCGGATCGTCTCGCGGTAAGCGACCTGGGGCTTGCCGACGTTCGCCTCGACGCGGAACTCGCGCTTCATGCGGTCGACAAGAACCTCGAGGTGAAGCTCGCCCATACCGCCGATGACGGTCTGGCCGGTCTCCTCGTTGGTGTGCACCTGGAAGGAGGGGTCCTCCTCCGAGAGACGCTGGATGGCTACACCCAGCTTCTCCTGGTCACCCTTGGACTTGGGCTCGATCGCGACCTCGATGACCGGAGCCGGGAAGTCCATGGACTCCAGGATCACGGGCTTCTTCTCGTCGCACAGCGTCTCACCGGTGGTGGTCTGCTTCAGGCCCATGACGGCGATGATGTCGCCGGCGCCCACCGATGCGATCTCCTCACGCTTGTTCGCGTGCATGCGGTAGATCTTGCCGATGCGCTCCTTCTTGCCCTTGACCGAGTTCAGCACGGAGCTGCCGGCCTCGAGGCGGCCCGAGTAAACCCGGACGAAGGTGAGCTTGCCGAGGTGCGGGTCGCTCATGATCTTGAATGCAAGACCGGAGAACGGCTCGTCGTCGGACGGCTTGCGCTGAACGACCAGCTCGGGGTCCTTGACGTCGTGGCCCTCGATGGCCTCGACGTCCAGGGGGGAAGGCAGGTAGCGGACGACCGCGTCGAGCAGGGGCTGAACGCCCTTGTTCTTGAACGCGGTGCCGCAGAACACCGGGGTGACGGTGACGGAGTCGGCGCTGCCCTTGGAGGCGAGGGTGATACGACGGATGGCGGCGTACAGCTGGTCCACGGAGGGCTCGGTGCCCTCCAGGTACAGCTCCATCATCTCTTCGTCGTTCTCGGCCACGGCCTCGAGGAGCTTGCCGCGCCATTCGTCGGCAGCCTCGGTGTGCGTGTCCGGGATGTCGACGATGTCGTACATCTCGCCCTTGGCGGCCTCGGCGGACCAGACAAAGGCCTTCATCGTCACGAGGTCGACGACGCCCTTGAAGTCGGCCTCGGCACCGATGGGGAGCTGCATGACCAGCGGAACCGCACCGAGGCGGTCGACGATCATGTCGACGCAGCGGTGGAACTCGGCGCCGGTGCGGTCGAGCTTGTTGACGAAGCAGATGCGCGGCACGCCGTAGCGGTCCGCCTGACGCCACACGGTCTCGGACTGCGGCTCGACGCCCGCCACACCGTCGAACACGGTGACGGCGCCGTCGAGGACGCGGAGCGAACGCTCCACCTCGACGGTGAAGTCGACGTGACCCGGGGTGTCGATGATGTTGATCGTGTGATCAACCTCATTGAGCGGCCAGTGACAGGTCGTCGCGGCAGACGTGATCGTGATGCCGCGCTCCTGCTCCTGCTCCATCCAGTCCATCGTGGCAGCGCCGTCGTGGACTTCACCGATCTTGTAAGACACACCGGTGTAGAAGAGGATCCGCTCGGTGGTGGTCGTCTTGCCCGCGTCGATGTGGGCCATGATCCCGATGTTGCGGACCTTGGCCAGGTCAAGCGAAGTGGTGGCCATAAGGCTCAATCTTCTCTCGGTCTCGATGTGGGTAGCGACTACCAGCGGTAGTGCGCGAAGGCCTTGTTGGACTCGGCCATCTTGTGGGTGTCCTCACGCTTCTTGACGGCAGCGCCAAGACCGTTCGAGGCGTCGAGCAGCTCGTTCATGAGGCGCTCGGTCATGGTCTTCTCACGGCGGGCGCGGGAGTAACCCACGACCCAGCGCAGCGCGAGGGTGGCGGCACGACCGGGCTTGACCTCGATCGGCACCTGGTAGGTCGCGCCACCGACGCGGCGGGACTTGACCTCGAGCGAGGGCTTGACGTTCTCAAGCGCGCGCTTCAGCGTGATGACCGGGTCGTTGCCGGTCTTCTCGCGGAGGCCTTCCATGGCGCCGTAAACGATGCGCTCGGCGGTGGAACGCTTGCCGTCGAGCAGGATCTTGTTGATCAGCGACGTGACAAGAGGAGAGCTGTAGACCGGGTCGATGATGACCGGGCGCTTCGGGGCGGGGCCCTTACGAGGCATTCTTACTTCTCCTTCTTGGCGCCGTAGCGGCTGCGAGCCTGCTTACGGTTCTTGACGCCCTGCGTGTCGAGGGAACCGCGGATGATCTTGTAGCGAACACCCGGCAGGTCCTTCACACGACCGCCACGCACGAGCACGATCGAGTGCTCCTGCAGGTTGTGGCCCTCACCCGGGATGTAAGCAGTGACCTCGATCCCGCTGGTCAGACGCACACGCGCGACCTTACGCAGGGCCGAGTTCGGCTTCTTCGGGGTGGTCGTGAACACACGCGTGCAGACGCCGCGACGCTGAGGGGAACCCTCAAGTGCGGGCGTCTTGTTCTTCTCGACCTTGTCCTGCCGGCCCTTGCGGACCAGCTGCTGGATCGTAGGCACTACTTCTCCGGTTTCTGTGTGCCGATCACTGTGAAACTAACCTGGAACACTCCCGGCCCACGCGGTCGGGTGTGTCGAACACTGGAAGCCTCCGCGAACGCGGAGAAGTCACAGGTTGCGGTGTGTGTTCTGACCTGGCTCACCGATGCGGACACAAGCACGCACGGCAGCACAGACACACCCCAGGCACAAGGTCTGAGCGTACCTACCTCATGGACTCCGGTCAAAACAAATGCCCACGCGCGGGACACGCCGGGCAGCAGGTTAGGGGGCGCGGCCCTCGTCGCGGTCCTCGCGCGCGGAGGGCCGGGCCGTGCGCAGCCTCGGTATCGTCGGAACTTTGGAGCTGCGGCTCTTCGGGACGAGGGTGGCGCGGGTGCGGCGGCGGGCGGCCGGGGCGGCTCGGGATGCCGCCGCGTCCCGGTCCGCCGCGTCGGCGGACGGCGCGGGGGCCGGTCCGTCGGTCGCGGCGCCGGCGGCCTCTCCGGTGGCGTCGTCGGCGGGGTCGTCGGCCGCGTGCCCGTCATGCGTGTCGTGCGTGTCGTGCTCGTCGTGCTCGTCATGGGGGAAAGGGATGACCGCGGCCCGGCCCGGGGTGCGGGAGACCACCGAGAGGCGCCGCGCCTGGTCGGCCCGGCGCAGGGTCAGGTCGTACTCGGCGGCCGCGTCGCGCCAGCCGTTCGCGTACGCGCGCAGTTCGCGGCGTTCGATCTCCGTACGCAGCAGCACGACCAGTTCGTCCGGTCCGTGCCCCTGGAGGTACTCGCCGAGCGAGGCGAGCAGTCCGGGGAGGTCCTGCGGGAGCGGCGCGGGCTTCGGAGAGGGCGGGTCGGCGCCGGGGCGGGCGGCCGGGTCGCCGGGCGGCCGGGAGCGCTCATCGCCCTCGACCATGCGTCTGCCTCTTCCCGTCCCGTCACTGCGCGGCGCCGCCGCCGGCATCGCTGCCTGCGCGCGGAGGGAGACAGGCCGCAGCAGCTTACTCGGCACCCACCAGGCGCTACTCCCCGATTTGCCTCCGGTCATGCCGGTCGGCGAGGGGCGGTAGGAACTGGCCGGCGACCCGCATGAACATGTCGCGCTGGTCCTCGGGCACGCCGAGTCCGGCCGCCGCCTCCTCCAGCGTGAGCCTGCGGGCCCCGCCGTCCGCACCCGTGGGCGCGGCGCGGGGCCGGTCGGGGAGGGGCAGGTCCTCCTCGCTGAGCCGGCCCGAGCGGATGAGCATGTCCCGGACCGGTACGCGCAGGACGTGCGCGAGGCGGCGGGTGGTCTCCAGGTCCGGCATGCTCTGGCGCTGGAGCAGCCGGGTGATGGCGGCGCGGTGCACGCCCGCCTCGTCGGCCAGCCGGGACTTCCCCCCGCCCCGGGGACTGTCGATGTCGTAGCCACGCTGCCGGATCAGGTCCTCGACCCAGCTCGCGAACCGGTCGAGCTCGCCGATGGTCATGAATGGTGCCTCCCTCCGAAGCACGCAACAGCCTAGCGCGCTTGCGCGCGCAGAATTACCCGCGCGCAAGGTGGTTCCTGTGTGGACTTTTACGTACACGAACGACCCGGATGCCGGTACTGCCAACGGGATATGTTGTTGCGCGCTCGCTCGCAACATGTCACGCTGCGGGCATGACCTCATTAGCCCCGCACCCCGTGGACGACGACGAGCGCGACCCGCGGTCCTCGTGGTGGCGCTCGGCCGCCGCCTGCTCCGGACTGCCCCCGCGTCGCCCGCCGGGAGAGGGACGCGGCGCCCGCCCTGCGCGCCTGCGCGCGCTGCCCTGTCGTGCGCCGCTGCGAGGAGACCGTGGCCCCCGCCGACAACTGGTTCGACGGTGTCAGCGCCGGACGCCTCTGGCGCAACGGCCGCCCGGTCGCCCGCACCCCGCACACCACCCAGCTCCGAGGGGAACGCTGATGGCACCCACCACGCCCGCACCGGCCCACGACTCCACCCTCTGGCTCGCCCTGCTGGCGCGCCAGCTCCCCGAACTGCTCGTCGAGCTGTCCCCCGGCACCCCGGGGCGGTCCGGCGACCGCCCGGAACCCACCGCCGCCGAACTGGCCGCCCGTGACGCCCGTATCCGCGAGGAGCGCCGCGACGCGCTCGCCGTCGAGCGGGACCACGGCCTCAGCGTTCCCGGCCACTCCGCCGCGCCGCTGCGGCTGCACGTCTCGGACGCGCTGCGGGACATCAGCGACGGCGTGACCGAACTCGACGAAGCGGTGCACGAGAAGCTGGGCCTCGGCCGGCCCCGCCGCGCCGGGGTGGCGCAGCGGCTCACCCGTATCGGCGCCCTGCTCGGACGGATCGCCGGGCATCCCGTGCTCGCCGGCCATGTCCGGGACGAACTGCGCCGGATGGCCCGGCGCTGCGGGCGCGCGCTGGGCGACAGCGAGCCGATGGTCAGGGTCGGCGGACGCTGCCCGTGGTGCGCGTCCGTCTCCCTGCGCGCGTTCCCGGTCCGGCGGGCGGTGCTGTGCGTGAACCCCGCCTGCCGGTGCGCCGACGAGGAGTGCGACTGCGGTACGGATCCCGCGTTCCGGCACGTCTGGCGGGAGGACGCCTGGGCCGCGCTGGTGGCGGGCGGCGGCGACCTCGGGGAGATCGGCGTGGCCCTCGACGAACGCGCTCCCGCTCGGGGAAGCGCCGGGGAGGCACGGTGAAGGCCGCGACCCAGCCGCTGATCACCGGGGCGCTCGCCGCGCGGGAGGCCGCCGTCGCCCCAGCGACCATCCGCAAGTGGGTGCAGCTCGGACGCCTCCGGCCCGCCGGACGGCAGGGCCGTGCGCAGCTCTTCCGCCTGGAGGACGTCTTCGCGGCGGAACGCGCGGCCCGCGGGCGCTGCTGAGCGGCCGTACCGCTGTCCCGAAACGCACGGAGGGCCGACGTACGAAGGCAGGGGGCGCGGGGGCACCGGTGCCCCGGGGCATGAAAAAGCGAGGCGGCCGCACCC
>NZ_JBSGYQ010000023.1:0-100375 GCF_053610585.1 Streptomyces sp. NPDC054887
TGTTGGGGGTTGTGGGGCCCGGGGCCCTTGCGGGGGGGGGGGGCCCCCCCCGCGCGGCCCGCCCCGCCCGGGGGGGGGCCGGCGGGGCCCCCCCGGGCGGTCCGCCCGGCCGGGGGGGGGCAGGGGGGGGGGGGGCCCCCCCCGTCCGGGGGCGCCCCCGCGCGGCCGGCGCCGCCGTCCTATCCCCGGCGGTGACGGCCGTGCGCCGGAGCGGTGGCGTCCTCCGCCGTGGCCGCACCCCCTCGGTGCTTCCCGGAGCGGCCGGCGTCGTCCCGTTCGGCGGCCGAGGGCTGCGGCCGCGTCTGGGTCGTGTCGGTTCGTACGTCAGACATGTTGGGAAATCCCCTGGAGTCGCTCGATCGCTTTCACCTGGCGCAAGGCCCGCCCCGCCGTCACCACCGGCGTTCAGCCGGAACGACCGCGTAGCCCCGACCGGAATCAACGACGCGCGTCACGCCCGGTCAGGGGCGCCTGCTGGAGCGGTACGGGCTTGCACACAACAGGAGTGTCCGGAGCCTCGAACGGTTCCCCACCTGGTCCTTCCCCCGCCGCGGGTTCCGCAGGCGCCACGTCCTGCGGGGCGTCGATCCGCGCCACCCCGCACGGCACCGCACCCGTCGCGTACGGCAGACGCAGCACCCCCTCGCGCGTCCAGAGCCCCGTGCCCCGCAACCACCCCTGGGGCGCCGCCAGGTGATGCAGCCGCCGCCCCGCCGGACGCCACACCCCGACCCAGCTCCCCGCCGCACCGTCGATCCGCAGCGCCACCGCGCAGGTCTCCGGGGTCAGGACCTGCCCCGGCTGCACCGCGAACGGCGTCACGGCGACATCGGCCGGTCCCAGGCACTCCGGGAAGCGCACCGGCAGCATGCTGCCCAGTACGCCCCACCCCAGCCGGTCGCGTCCCGGCGCGTCCGACCGGATGAGCAGCAGCCCGCTGTCCGGATCGGCCAGCAGCAAACGGTCGTTGCTGCCCTCCGCGATCTGGAGCAGCGGCGTCACCTCCCCGCCCCGCTCCAGGTCGACCGCCACCGCCTTCGTCACCCCGTCGGCCTCCCGGTCGAGCGCGAGTATCCGGCCCGTACGGTCGAGCCACACGCCGCCCGAGCAGCGCCCCTCGATCTCGGCCACGTGCTCGGGGCCGAAGGCGCCGCCCGCCACCTGCCAGATCGTGGTGAACCGTTCGCCCACGGACAGGGCGTACGCCCGCGTACCGTCCGGGGCCGGCGGCAGCAGTTCCAGCCGCTCGCACTCGACCGCGCCCACCGGCACCTCCCCGGTGCGCGGCCCCGTCGGATACAGCAGCGCGAAGGAGTGCCGCCCACCCCCGCTGCCGAAGGCGTGCGAGGCGCCTCCCTGCCTCCGGTGGATCAGTACCCGCCCGTCCGCCAGCGGCAGCAGTCCGGTGTCCGGCTCCTCGGGCTGGTCGGCCGGCAGCGGCACGGCGTACGGCTCGGGTCCGTCCAGCGTCCACCGCTCGGGGAACCGGGCGTCGCCCTCGCCGGCCAGCCGCGCGGCGTAGGAACCGTCGGCGGCGATCGTGAACACCGCCTCACGCACCGCGTCACCGTCGGCCGCGGTCTCGATGGCACAGGCCGTCATCAGGCCATCACCTCCGGCGAACGAAGCTAGTTTTCGCACTTCCTGCCGAACAACACGAGACAGCCCACTTCACACATAAGGGTGGCCGCTGTCCGATTCCGCTGAGGTGGCGGGGGCTGGTGTGCTGCGAGATGTCCGTATGTCGACAAACCGAGGGCCGCGGCGGCGGTTTCCGGCCGCGAGGCGAGGCCCCGAGCGGACCGGCGACGCGTACGCCGACCGGGAGCTTCACCGGCGTCCACGACGACTCCGGCGGCACCGGCCGGGACGAGGGGCGCGCGCCGAGGCGGAGGGCCCCGCCCGCCGACGGCGTCGTCGGCGGGACCTTTCCCCGGGCCTCGGCGTGGGCATGACGGCCGGCGCCCGCGTGCTCGACGACGTTTCGCGGGGTGGACGGGGCGACGGAGTGGATCGCTCCGGCCGGGCGGACCGGCCTGCCCGGTGCGGCGGAGGGGCCGCCCGAGCGGGTCCCCCACGCCATGGCGGGCGGGGCATCCGGCGCAGGTAACCTGTCTGCGTGCCCCGTCTGTCTGAAGTCATCGCCGCGCTCGACGCCCTCTGGCCCCCCGAGCGGGCCGAGAGCTGGGACGCGGTGGGTACGGTCTGCGGCGACCCGGACGCCGAGGTGACCCGGGTCCTGTTCGCGGTCGACCCGGTGCGGGAGACCGTCGACGAGGCCGTACGGCTCGGCGCGGACCTCCTCGTCACCCACCACCCGCTCTACCTGCGCGGTACGACGACGGTCTCGGCGTCCACCTTCAAGGGCCGCGCCGTGCACACCCTGATCAAGAACGACATCGCGCTGCACGTCGCCCACACCAACGCCGACAGCGCCGACCCCGGTGTCTCCGACGCCCTCGCCGGGGCGCTGGACCTGCGGGTCACCGGGCCCCTCGTGCCCGACCCCACCGACCCCAAGGGCCGCCGCGGCCTCGGCCGCGTCTGCGAACTCGACCCCCCGGCCACCCTCCGCCACTTCGCCGCCCGCGTCGCCGCCCGGCTGCCCGCCACCGCGCAGGGCGTCCGCGTCGCCGGCGACCCGGACGCCCTCATCAGCAGGGTCGCCGTCAGCGGCGGCTCGGGCGACAGCCTCTTCGCCGACGTACGGGCAGCCGGCGTCGACGCCTTCGTCACGGCCGACCTGCGCCACCACCCGGCGTCCGAGGCCCGTGAGCACACCCCTCTCGCGCTGATCGACGCCGCGCACTGGGCCACCGAGTGGCCCTGGTGCGAACAGGCCGCCGCACAGCTCGACGAGATCTCCGACCGGCGCGGCTGGGACCTGCGCGTCCACGTCTCGAAGACCGTCACCGACCCCTGGACCTCCCACCACGCCCCCACGACCGCCCTTCCGACGAGCGCTTCGCGCGCCCCCTTTGATCCTTCTGGAGCCCCCAACTGAACGCCGCGCCCGCCGACCAGATCCGTCTCCTCGACGTACAGGCACTCGACCTGCGCCTGTCCCAGCTCGCCCACCGGCGCAACTCCCTGCCCGAGCACGCCGAGCTCGAATCGCTCACCAAGGACCTCGCGCAGCTTCGCGACCTGCTGGTCGCCGCGCAGACCGAGGAGAGCGACACCACCCGCGAGCAGACCAAGGCCGAGCAGGACGTCGACCAGGTCCGCCAGCGCGCCACGCGCGACCAGCAGCGCCTCGACTCGGGCGCGGTCTCCTCGCCCAAGGACCTGGAGAACCTCCAGCGCGAACTCGTCTCCCTCGCCAAGCGCCAGAGCGACCTGGAGGACGTGGTCCTCGAAGTCATGGAGCGCCGCGAGTCCGTCCAGGAGCGCGTCGCCGAGCTGACCGAGCGCGTCTCCTCCGTCCAGGCCAAGGCCGACGACGCGACCGCGCGCCGCGACGCCGCGTTCGAGCAGATCGACGGCGAGGTCGCCACGGTCACCAAGGAGCGCGAGGTCGCCTCCGCGACGATCCCCGCCGACCTCCTGAAGCTGTACGAGAAGCTGCGCCTCCAGTCCGGCGGCGTCGGCGCGGCCCGCCTCTACCAGCGCCGCTGCGAGGGCTGCCAACTGGAGCTCAACATCACCGAGGTCAACGAGGTGCGCGCCGCCGCCCCCGACGCGGTCGTGCGGTGCGAGAACTGCCGCCGCATCCTCGTCCGTACGTCCGAGTCCGGCCTGTAGCCGTGGGACGCAGCCTCGTCATCGAGGCCGACGGCGGTTCCCGGGGCAACCCGGGCCCCGCCGGCTACGGTGCGGTCGTCCTCGACCCGGAGACGGGGGAGACGCTCGCCGAGGCCGCCGAGTACATCGGCGTCGCCACGAACAACGTCGCCGAGTACAAGGGCCTGATCGCCGGGCTGCGCGCCGCGCACGCGCTCGCTCCCGACGCGACCGTCCACGTCCGTATGGACTCCAAGCTCGTCGTCGAGCAGATGTCCGGCCGCTGGAAGATCAAGCACCCGGACATGAAGCCGCTCGCGGCCGAGGCCGCCACGGTCTTCCCGCGCGTACGGGTCACCTACGAGTGGATCCCCCGCGAGAAGAACAAGCACGCCGACCGGCTCGCCAACGAGGCGATGGACGCGGGCAAGAAGGGCAGGAAGTGGGAGCCCTCGGCCTCCACCGCCGACCTCGCCTCCCGTGCCTCCGCCGCACCGCGCGTGGTGGGTGACGCGGTGGCCGGCGCGGCCAAGGCCCGTGCGGCCATGGGGCGCACCGCGACGGTGGCCGAGCCGCTGACCCTGCCGGAGGCCGCCGAGGCCGAGCCGGTCACCGCCGCGCCCGCCGTCGGGTGGGGCGCCGCCGCGGACCTCGGCCCGCCGGCGACGTTCGTGCTGCTGCGCCACGGGGAGACGGCGCTCACCCCGGAGAAGCGGTTCTCCGGGAGCGGGGGCTCGGACCCGGAGCTTTCGGCGGTGGGCCGCCGGCAGGCCGAGGCGGTCGCCACCGCCCTGGCCGCGCGCGGCACCGTACAGGAGATCGTCAGCTCGCCCCTGCGGCGCTGCCGCGAGACCGCGGACGCGGTGGCTGCGCGGCTGGGACTGGACGTACGCGTCGAGGAGGGCCTGCGCGAGACGGACTTCGGGGCCTGGGAGGGCCTGACGTTCGGTGAGGTCCGCGAGCGGTACCCGGCGGACCTGGACGCGTGGCTGGCGTCGCCCAAGGCGGCGCCGACCGGGGGCGGCGAGAGCTTCGCGGCGGTCGCGCGGCGGGTGGCGACGGTGCGGGACAAACTGCTCGCCCGGTACGCGGGCCGCACGGTCCTGGTCGTCACGCACGTGACGCCGGTCAAGACGCTGGTACGGCTGGCCCTGAGTGCTCCGCCCGAGTCCCTGTTCCGGATGGAGCTCTCGGCGGCGTCGCTGTCGGCCGTGGCGTACTACGCGGACGGCAACGCGTCGGTGCGCCTGCTGAACGACACGTCGCACTTGCGCTGAGGTCGTTCGGCGGGGTGCGGGGTGCGGGGTGCGGGTTGCGGGTTGCGGTGCGGGGTTCTGGGTGCCGGGTGCCGGGCCCTACGGGAACGGCATTCGGGACTGCACGATTTAGGCGCGATGCCGGGGTGCCTGAAAGCCTCCCCGGCGCCCTGCCCACAAATCGCGCTTTACGTCCCGAACACCGCTCCCTACGGTCCCGACACCCTCCCGCCGTCGCGGGTACCGGTCACCACCCCGGCCGCGCGGCGCGGCACAAGGGGCTGACCCGGACCTCCGGCCGGAATCACCCGTGGCGGGATGCGCCGGAGGCATGCCTGCCGGCGTAGGGGCGGGACCCGCGAGGAGGGCTTCGGACGTCGCGCCTTCTCCGGGGGCGCCCTCGGACCCCAGGGCGGAACGCCAGGGCCACCCGCCGCCCGAGGGGCTGCAACCCCGGGAGGGGGCGGGACGCGCAGGGGGTGGTGTTCGGGACGTAGAGCGTGATTTGTGCGCAGGGAGTGGGCGTCGTACAAGGACCGCTGGTGCGCGGCTAAATCATGCAGTCCCGGACGCCGCCCCCGGAGCGGCCCGCCCCCGGCACCACGAACGGGCCCAACCCCGGGGTCAGCCGCGCAGTGCCGCCGCCTCGCGGGCCAGTGCCTCCACCCGGCCCCAGTCCTTCGCCGCAAGCGCGTCCGGGGGCAGCATCCAGGTGCCGCCCACGCAGCCCACGTTGGGCAGGGCCAGGTACGAAGGTGCCGTAGCCAGGGTGATGCCCCCTGTGGGGCAGAAGCGGGCCCGGGGGAGCGGTGCGCCCAGCGCCTTCAGGTACGGCGTGCCGCCCGCCGCCTGCGCCGGGAAGAACTTCATCTCCGTCACGCCGCGCTCCAGCAGCGCCACGACCTCCGACGCCGTGGACACCCCCGGCAGGAACGGAACCCCCGACCCGGCCATCGCCCCCAGCAGCCCGTCCGTCCACCCGGGGCTGACCAGGAAGCGGGCCCCGGCGTCCACCGCGTCGGCCACCTGGGCCGGGGAAAGCACCGTGCCCGCGCCGACCACCGCGTCCGGCACCTCGGCGGCGATGGCGCGCACCGCGTCGAGCGCGGCGGGCGTCCGCAGCGTCACCTCGATCGCCGGGAGCCCGCCCGCGACCAGCGCACGCGCGAGGGGCACCGCGTCGGCGGCGTCCTCCAGGACGACGACGGGAACGACGGGCGCGAGGTCGAGCACGGAAGTCATGCCGCCATCCTGCCGCCGGCCCACGCAGCACGCAACGACCGTTGCGCACAGTGCAACGAGCCGTCAGTGGATCTGCGTCACCACCACGTCCAGTGCCCACGGCTTCCCCGCCTTGGCGGGAGCCGTGGCCTCCACGACGTACCCGAGATCCCGCAGCACCGCCACGAGCTCGGCCGGTCCGGCCGGAGCCGCTCCCGCGACGAGGAGGTCCCGTACGATCCGCCCCTTCGTCGCCTTGTTGAAGTGGCTGACGACGGACCGCTTCTCGACCCCGTTCGCGTCCGTCTGCGCGTGCAGCACCCGCACCGTCGCCGTGCGCCCCGCCAGGTCACCCTTCGGCTTCCACGCCGCCGCGTACGCCGAGGACCGCAGGTCGAGGACCAGCCCGTCGCCCGCGGCGACCGGCATCGCGGCGGCCATCGGCTCGCGCCAGAACGCCCCGAGCGCGCCGAGCCCCGGCAGCTTCACGCCCATCGAGCACCGGTAGGAGGGGATCCTGTCGCCGATCCCCACCGCGCCCCACAGCCCGGAGAAGACCAGCAGCGACTTCCGGGCCCGCTCGTGCGCGGCCGGGTCCAGGGTGGCGAGGCCGAGCGCGTCGTACAGCACGCCCGTGTAGATCTCCCCGGCGGGACGCGCCCCCGAGGTCCGCAGTACGACGTTCTTGGCGATCTCGCCGCGCAGCCCCTCGCTGAGCCCGAGGACCACCCGCGCCTTCTCCTCGTCGGCGGCGCACAGTTCCACCAGCTCGTCCAGCACCGCGGCCCGCGCTCCGGCCAGCTCCGGCAGGGAGAGGGACTCCGGCTTCAGGGGCGCGCCGGACCCGCCGGCGGCCTTTCCTTCGGACGGAGGCAAGAGGACGAGCACGGCGGAACTCCTTCGGATACGGACACACCAACACGCCAGGGTAAGCGGAGTCCGCCATGCCGCCGGGCCCCGTCCGGCCTACGCTCGGACCATGCCCCGTCGCCCCATCCATGTGACCGGCGCACCGGAAGCCCCCCTCCGGGCGGCCCTGCGCGCCCTGCGCGGCACGCTCGACGTGCCGCCCGCGTTCCCGGCCGAGGTCCTCGCGGAGGCGGAACAGGCCGCGCAGGCCCCCCGGCTGCCCGCGTACGACGCCACCGACATCCCGATGTACACCATCGACCCACCCGGTTCCGTCGACCTCGACCAGGCCGTGCACCTGGCCCGCCGCACCGGCGGCGGCTACCGCGTGCACTACGCGATCGCGGACGTGGCCGCCTTCGTCAGGCCGGGCGGCGCGCTCGACGCCGAGGCCCACCGCAGGGTGATGACGCTGTACTTCCCGGACGGGAAGGTCCCCCTGCACCCGCCGCTGCTCTCGGAGGACGCCGCCAGCCTGCTCCCCGACCGGACCCGCCCGGCCCTCCTGTGGCGCATCGACCTCGACGGGCACGGCCGCGTGGAGGCGGTGGACGTACGGCGTGCGCTCGTCCGCAGCCGGGCGAGGCTGGACTACTCCGGTGTCCAGCAGCAGATCGACGCGGGCACGGCCGACGAACCGGTGGCCCTGCTGCGGGACGTCGGGCGGCTGCGCGAGGAACTGGAGCGCGAGCGCGGCGGCATCTCGCTGAACGTTCCGGAGCAGGAGATCGTCGAGCGCGGCGACTCGTACTTCCTCGGCTTCCGCGCCCCGCTGCCCGCCGACGGCTGGAACGCGCAGATCTCCCTCCTGACCGGTATGGCCGCCGCCGACCTGATGACCGCCACCGGCACGGGCATCCTGCGGACCCTGCCCGCCGCCCCGCTCGGCGAGGTCGCGCGTCTGCGCCGGTCGGCGAAGGCGCTGCGGATCGAGTGGCCGCACCACACCTCGTACGCCGAGATCGTCCGTTCCCTGGACCCGACGAAGGCCGCGCACGCCGCGTTCCTCCAGGAGTGCACGACGCTGCTGCGCGGCGCGGGCTACACCGTCTTCACGAACGGCGAGATCCCCGACCCGGCCGTCCACGCGGCCGTCGCCGCCCCCTACACCCACTGCACCGCCCCGCTGCGCCGCCTCGTCGACCGGTACGCGGGCGAGCTGTGCGTGGCCGCAGCGGCCGGCGAGGAGCCGCCGCAGTGGGTACGGGACGCGCTGCCCGGGCTCCCGGGGCGGATGGCGGAGGGGACGCGGCGGGCGGCGGCCGTCGAGCGCGAGTGCGTGGACATCGTCGAGGCGGCGCTGCTGAGGGACCGGGTGGGTGACCTGTTCCACGCGCACGTGGTCGACGTGAAGGAGCGCGACCGGTCCGTCGGCACGGTCCACCTGGAGGACGTGGCGGTGGTGGGCCGCGTGGACGGCGGCGACGGCGACCTGCCGCTGGGCGAACGCATCAGGGTCCGCCTCACCCAGGCCGACCCGGGCACGGCGAAGGTCCTCTTCACCCCGGCCTGAACCCTCCCGAGAAGCGCGCGCCGCGTCTGTCGTCCCTCTCCGGGCATGTGCCACGATCGGGGGGAGAACTCCCATCTCACGGACGGCTGAACGCGCGATGTCCCAGTCTGGCGAGCGACCGAGGAAGGGGCGTGACATGAGTGCCATGCCGCAAGAACCGCTCACGCAGGCGGACGTCCTGCTGGCCGGCTTCCTGGCGCTGGACACGCCGGAGGGCTTCCGGGCCGAGCTGATCGAGGGGGAGATCGTCGTGACGCCGCCGCCGGACGGAGACCACGAGGACTACATCAGCGTGCTGGTGAAGCAGGTGCTGCGGCACTCACGGACGGACATGGACTTCTCCGGGAACAAGGGCCTCAGACTGCGCAGCGGAGGATCCTGCCCGAGAAACCATGCCATTCCCGACTGCACCTTCGCCCCCACCGAGCTTCGCCTGTATCGCGGCGCCGAGCCGTGGATGCCGTGCGACGGCGTGGCCATGGTCGCCGAGGTCACCTCCACCAGGCCGAGGCGTGGCCGGGAGGAGAAGCGCCACTGCTACGCCCGCGGCGGCATCCCCCTGTACCTGCTCGTCGACCGTGAGACGTCCTCGCTGACGCTGTTCGGCGAGCCGGAGGGGGACGACTACCGCCAGTTGTGCACCGTCCCCTTCGGCAAGACTCTCGGGCTCCCCGACCCTTTCGGCTTCGACCTGGAGACGGCGGCCTTCGTCTGAGCCGGCGCGTCCCGGCGGGTAGCATGGGCGGCACGGCAGACGAGCCGGGCGGACGGCCGCGTGGAGATCCCCGGATCTCCCCGAGGAACGTCCGGGCTCCACAGGGCAAGGTGGTGGCTAACGGCCACCCGGGGTGACCCGCGGGACAGTGCCACAGAAAACAGACCGCCGGGGACCTCGGTCCTCGGTAAGGGTGAAACGGTGGTGTAAGAGACCACCAGCGCCTGAGGTGACTCAGGCGGCTAGGTAAACCCCACCTGGAGCAAGGTCAAGAGGGGGCGTCGCGAGACGTCCCTGCGCGGACGTTCGAGGGCTGCCCGCCCGAGTCCGCGGGTAGACCGCACGAGGCCGGCGGCAACGCCGGCCCTAGATGGATGGCCGTCGCTCCGACGACCGCGAGGTCCCGGGGCACAGAACCCGGCGTACAGCCCGACTCGTCTGCCGCTCACCGCTTGTGACCCGTAGGGGTTGCGCGCTCGTGCGCGCGGGAGGTGTCGCAGGTGCGCGGGGCTGCCGGTCTGCGCATTCTTGACGGGAGTGTCCCAGCGAGCCGAGGAGTCCTCCCGTGGTGATGACCGCCGATCAGTTGTCGGAGCCTGCCGTGCGCGCGTTCGTGTCCGCCGTGAACGCCGGCGACCGGGCGGCTTTCCAGGCGGTTCTCGCGCCCGGGGCGACCATGTCCGACGACGGCACGGAACGCGATCTCGCGGACTGGACCGAGCGGGAGATCTTCTCCTCGGGCGGTCGGATGGTCGTCGAGGCGGAGAAGGCGGGCGGCCGGTCCCTGGTCGTCCGGTACACCAACGACACCTACGGCGAGATGCGTACCGCCTGGGACTTCGTCGTGGACGGCGGGAAGATCACCCGGTTCGAGACAGGGCAGGCGTAAAGCCCGTTGCGCTGCCTCGCCGGGCCGGCCGCTGACGGGGTTACGCCGTCCCGCTGCCTCACGGGCTCGCCGCTGACGCGTTGCGCCGTCCCGCTGCCTCACGGGCTCGCCCCTGACGGCGCACACACCGTTCCGACTGGCCATGCCGCCCACGACTGATCACGCCGGCCCACGACGGGGCGCCGTCCCACAACGGGCCACGCTGTCCCGACGCGTCACACTGTCAGGCGTCGGGACACCGCCGACCGGCCCGCCCATCGTTGCTTCAGGCGTGCCTGTGCCGTCTGGGCCGTCCCGTGCGTGCCCGCACCGTTCGGGCCGTCCCGTCAGCCACGCCCGCGCCGTCGCGTCACGCCTTCGCGACCCGCCGACCGGCCCGTCAGGGAGTCGGCGTGCCTGCCGCGCCGTCGGTCGGTCCGTCCGGGATGCGGGCGCCCGTGCCGCCGACCCTGACGCGCGTGTCCTGCGTGTGGAGTTCGACCGTCAGTACGCCGGGGCGGCCCATGTCGGCGCCCTGGTGGAGGGTGAGGACCGACTCGTCGGGGACCAGGCCCAGCTCCCGCGCGTACGCCCCGAACGCGGCCGCCGCCGCGCCCGTCGCCGGGTCCTCGACCACGCCGCCCACCGGGAACGGGTCGCGTACGTGGAACGTCGTCTCGTCCTCGCGCCACACCAGCTGCACCGTCGTCAGGTCCAGCCGGCGCATCAGCGCCGCCAGCCGCTCGAAGTCGTACGACAGCCGCGCCAGCCGTTCGCGGGTCGCGGCCGCCAGGACCAGGTGGCGTGCGCCCGCGTACGCGATACGCGGCGGGAACGCCGGGTCGAGGTCGGCGGCCGGCCAGTCCAGTGCCGCCAGCGCCTCTGCCAGGTCGTCCCCGGCCACGTCCTCGGTATGCGGCTCGACGCTGGTCAGGACGGCACGGTACGTGCCGTCCGCGCTCCCGGTCACCCGCACCGGCACCGTCCCGGCCGGCGTCTCGAAGACGAGTTCGCCGCCCCGGCCCCAGTGCTCGGCGAGTGCGACGGCCGTCGCCACCGTGGCGTGGCCGCAGAACGGGACCTCGGCCTCGGGACTGAAGTAGCGGACGGTGAAGGCCCGGCCGGGCTCCAGCTCCTTGGTGAGGAACGCCGTCTCGCTGTAGCCCACCTCCTTCGCCACGGCGAGCATCGCCGCGTCGTCGAGCCCGGACGCGTCCAGGACGACGCCCGCCGGATTGCCGCCGTCCGGGTCGGTCGAGAAGGCGGTGTAGCGCAGAACGTCGGTGCCGGTGAATGACTTCATACGGCGGCCAACGGACAGCGGACCGCCGATGTTCCCTCAGGCCCCGTCCCATCGATGGCGGGCCGCCGGCGTTTCCCGGCCCCGTCTCGCAGATGGCCGGCCGCCGGTGTTCCCCGGCCCCGTACAGCGGACCGTCCGTGGGACCTCAGCCGCGCCCCACGTACGGCATCGTCGTCGCCATCACCGTCGCGAACTGCACGTTCGCTTCGAGCGGCAGTTCCGCCATGTGCAGCACCGTCCGCGCGACGTCCCGTACGTCCATCACCGGCTCCGCCATCATCCCGCCGTGCGCCTGGAGGATGCCGGCCTGCATCCGCTCCGTCATGTCCGTCGCCGCGTTGCCGATGTCGATCTGGCCGCACGCGATCCGGTACGGCCGTCCGTCGAGCGAGAGGGACTTGGTCAGGCCCGTCATGGCGTGCTTGGTGGTCGTGTACGCGATCGAGTGCGGCCGGGGCGCGTGCGCCGAGATGGAGCCGTTGTTGATGATCCTGCCGCCCTGCGGGTCCTGACCCTTCATCTGCCGGAACGCCGCCTGGGCGCACAGGAACGAGCCGGTGACGTTCACGTCGACGACGGAGCGCCACTCCTGGTACTCGATGTCCTCCAGAGGTACGCGCGGCCCGAACGTGCCGGCGTTGTTGAAGAGCAGGTCGAGGCGCCCGTACCGCTCGCGCACGGCGCCGAAGAGCGCGTCCACCTCGTCCGGGAGCGACACGTCCGCCCGCACGCACAGCGTCTCGCCGCCGGCCTCCTGCGCCGTCTCCTCCAGCGGTCCCGTACGCCGCCCCGCCAGCGCGACCGACCAGCCCGCGCCGGCCAGGACGCGGGCGACGGCCCGGCCGATGCCCGAACCGGCTCCGGTCACCAACGCGATCTTCGTCTCAGGGTTCATGGGCCAGCAGCGTACGTGACACGTACATGAAAGCGCGGCGACGCCCCGTACCACTCCAATACCTCTGACAACAGCCGTCAGGGGAGGGGCAGATGACGACGACATCGGTCGCACCGGGTACGCCGGAACGGGGCCGGGGCCACGGCCGGGAGCTCAGGGCCGCCGCCCGGCACATCCACCGCCGCGGATTCCTCACCGTCACCGGAGCGGCGGCCGCGCTGGCCTTCGCCACGAACCTGCCCGGGACCGCGCAGGCCGCCGAGCTCGACGCGCGGCGCCTCACCGACGACCCCTTCACCCTCGGCGTCGCGTCCGGGGACCCGCTGCCCGGTTCCGCGCTCCTGTGGACGCGGCTCGCCCCGAAGCCGTACGAGCCCGGCGGCGGCCTGCCCGGGGCCCGCGTCCAGGTGCGCTGGGAACTCGCGCACGACGCCCGCTTCCGCCGCACCGTCCGGCGCGGCCACGTCACCGCCCACCCCGAGTTCGCGCACAGCGTGCGGGTGGAGGCCGACGGGCTCGACCCGGACCGGGTCTACTACTACCGGTTCCGCGCGGGCGACTGGACCAGCCCCGTCGGGCGCACCCGCACGGCGCCCGCCCGGGGCGCCCGCATCGACGGACTGCAGCTCGCGGCCGTCTCCTGCCAGGCGTACCACGACGGCTACTTCACCCCGTACAAGCACCTCGCGGAGGAGGACCTCGACGTCGTCTTCCACCTGGGCGACTACCTGTACGAGTACGCCGTCAACGGCGCCGGTGGCGCCCGCGCGTACACCGACCGCCGCCTGCCCGCGCACTTCAACCGCGAGACGGTCACGCTGGAGGACTACCGGCTGCGGTACGCCCTCTACAAGTCGGACCCGGACCTGATGGCCGCGCACGCCGCCCACCCCTTCGTCGTCACCTGGGACGACCACGAGACGGAGAACAACTACGCGGGCGGCACCCCGGAGAACGACGTACCGCCCGAGGAGTTCCTGCTGCGCAGGGCGGCGGCGTACCGCGCCTACTGGGAGAACCAGCCGCTGCGCGCCCCCCAGCGGCCCCAGGGCGCCGACATGCGGCTCTACCGGCGGCTGCACTTCGGGCGGCTCGCCCAGTTCGACATCCTCGACACCCGCCAGTACCGCTCCAACCAGGCGTACGGCGACGGCTGGCAGCTCCCGGGCCCGGAGTCCGAGGACCCGTCGCGCACCATGACCGGCGCGGAGCAGGAGCGGTGGCTCCTCGACGGCTGGCAGGCGTCGCGGGCGCTGTGGAACGTCGTGCCCCAGCAGGTCACGTTCGCCCGCCGGCGCACCGTGGGCGACCCGAAGGTCAGCATGGACGCCTGGGACGGTTACCCGGCCTCCCGCAAGCGGGTGCTCGACGGCGCCGAGGCGGCGGGCGTCGACAACCTCGTGGTGCTCACGGGCGACGTCCACGTCGCGTACGCGTTCGACCTGAAGAAGGACTTCGAGGACCCGGGTTCCCGCACCGTCGGCACGGAGTTCGTCACGACCTCCATATCCAGCGGCAAGGACGGCGCGCAGCGGCCCGCCAACTACGACCGCCTGATGCAGGGCAACGCCCATCTGAAGTTCTACGACGGCAGACGCGGCTACACGACCGTCACACTCGGGGCGGACACCGCGCGCGCGGACTTCAGGACGGTGTCGGGCGTCACCGCACCCGGCGCGCCCGTCACGACGGCCGCGTCGCTGGTGACGGAGGCGGGGAACCCGGGTCTGAAGCCCGCCTGACGCCCCCCGGTGCCCCTACTCCTCGTCGTCGGCCGGGTAGCGGACGCCGACGCGCTCACGTACCGCGTCGAGCGTCCGCATGACGGCGAGCGTGCCCTCCAGGGGGACGAGCGGCGACTCCTTCTCGCCCGCGCGCAGGCAGCGCATGACCTCGGCCGCCTCGTGGCGGAGGCTGTGCCGGCTGTCGACCCCGGCGGTGAACTCCTCCGGCTCCGCCCCCTGCCGGTGGAGTACGAACCGGTCCGGGTAGAAGAAGCCGCGCCCCAGCTCGATCCGGCCCTTCGTGCCCGTCACCGCCGCGGTGAGGGGGGTGTCGGCGGTGAGGGAGCAGCTCAGCAGTGCCGTCGCGCCCGTGTCCCACCCGAGCAGCACACCGGTGTTCAGGTCCACGCCCTCCGGCGACAGCAGCGCGTCCGCGTGTACGCGGTCGGGCTCGCCCAGCAGCAGGTGCGCGAACGACACCGGGTACACCCCCAGGTCGAGGAGCGCCCCGCCGCCGAGGGCGGGATCCCGCAGCCGGTGCCCGGCGCCGAAGGGCCCCGCGAGCCCGAAGTCGGCCTGTACGGTCCGCACTTCACCGATCGCGCCGTCCCGCACCAGTGCGGCGAGCCGGCGGACGACCGGGTTGCAGTACATCCACATCGCCTCCATCAGGAAGCGGTCGTGGCGCCGGGCCAGGGACACCAGCTCCCGTGCCTGGCGGGAGTTGAGCGTGAACGCCTTCTCGCACAGCACCGCCCGGCCCGCCTCCAGGCACAGGCCGGCGGCGGCCCGGTGCGCCGAGTGGGGGCCGGCGACGTACACGACGTCCACGTCCTCGTCGGCGGCGAGCTCCGCCCAGCTCCCGTACGCCCGCGGTATCCCGAACCGTTCGGCGAACGCCTTCGCGCCGGCCGTCGTACGGGAGGCCACCGCGACCACCTCCGCGCCGTCGGTGTCGCGCATCGCGAGCAGGTCGGCGGTGAACGACGACGCGATGCCGCCGGTGGCCAGCACGCCCCATCGCACGGTTTCCTTGTGCATCCCAGCCCCCGGGAAAAAGGTCTCGACCACTCCGGACGAGCTGAGAGCATAGGTGCAGATTCAACGACATGGAGATGCGAATGCCGGAGACAGGCCAGTCCACGCAAGGTCACATATCCGGCACAGGAGGCACAAAGCAGCCCGATCCGCTCCCCTTGGCCCGTCGGGCGAGCCTCCTGGTCACCCTGGTGCTCGGCGGCCTCACCGCCCTGCCGCCGCTCTCCATGGACATGTACCTCCCCGCGCTCCCGGAGGTCACACGGTCCCTGGGCTCGCCCGCCGCCACCGTGCAGCTCACCCTGACCGCCTGCCTGGCCGGCATGGCGCTCGGGCAGCTCGTCGTCGGGCCGATGAGCGACCGGTTCGGCCGCCGCAGGCCCCTGCTCCTCGGCATGAGCGTGTACGTCGCGGCCACCGCGATCTGCGCCTTCGCGCCCACCGTCGAGCTCCTGATCGCCTTCCGGCTGCTCCAGGGGCTCGCGGGCGCGGCCGGCATCGTGATCGCCCGCGCTGTCGTCCGCGACCTGTACGACGGCGTCGAGATGGCCAGGTTCTTCTCCACCCTCATGCTGATCTCCGGTGTGGCACCGGTCATCGCGCCCGTCATCGGCGGCCAGGTGCTGCGCCTCACCGACTGGCGGGGCGTCTTCGTGGTCCTCACCGCAGTGGGCGTCCTGCTCACCCTCGTGGTGTGGAAGTGGCTGCACGAGACGCTGCCGCCGGAGCGGCGGCACGGCGGAGGCGTCGGCGAAGCCCTCCGTACGATGCGCGGACTGCTCGCGGACCGGGTCTTCACCGGCTACGTGCTGGCCGGCGGCATGGCCTTCGCCGCCCTCTTCGCGTACATCGCCGCGTCCCCGTTCGTGGTCCAGGAGATCTACGGGGCCTCGCCCCAGACCTTCAGCCTGCTCTTCGGCCTCAACTCGGTCGGCCTGATCGCGGTCGGCCAGATCAACGGCAAGCTGCTGGTGGGCCGGATCAGCATGGACAAGGTGCTGGCGACGGGCCTGACCCTGATCGCCCTCGCCTCCCTGGCGCTCCTTCTCATGACCGCCGGGGTCTTCGGCGAGGCCGGCCTCGTGCCGGTCGCGGCGGGCCTGTTCGTCCTGATGTCCTCGATGGGCCTCGCCCTGCCCAACACCAACGCTCTGGCCCTGATGCGCACCCCGCACGCGGCCGGTTCGGCGTCGGCGCTGCTGGGTACGTCGTCGTTCCTGATCGGGGCGATCGCCTCGCCGCTGGTCGGCATCGCGGGCGAGGCGACGGCGGTCCCGATGGCCGTGGTCCAGCTGACCTGCGCCCTCACGTCCCTGGCCCTCTTCGCGGCCCTGTGCCGGCCCTGGCAGCGCACGTCGGCGTGACGTCCGGCCGCCGCGGCCCCGGTCCGCTGGCCGGCCGGCCGGGGCCGGCCCCGGGCCCGGCGGCCCCCCGCTCAACCCCGCCGCGCGCAGGCGGTCAGGCGGGGGCGGTCCTTGCGGTCCGTCCACGGGAACAGGGCCGTCCCGGCCACCTCCACCGCCGGTACGCGCACGTTCGCCGCGAGCGCCGCCGGCCGCCGTGTCGTGAGGTCCGCCTCCACCGGCGTGCCCGTGGCCGCCGTGCCGTACGCCACGCCCGTGTCCGTCACCACCGTCAGGGACAGCGGCCGCGTGCCGTCGGCCTCCTCGAAGCAGTGTCCCGTCCCCGTCTCCAGGTCGAAGCCGAGGCGCCCCGCCACGAGGTAACGGCCCTCCGGGGACAGCGCCGCCCTCGGATGCGTGCCCGGCTCTATGGCCGGCTTGCGGCACTCCGTCCGCGCCAGCACCTTCCCGGTCGCCGTGTCGTGCACCGCCCACACGTCGTGGTCGGCGGCGCCCTTGCCGCGCTTCTTGTGCCACCTCGCGACGATCCGCCCGTCGGTCACCGAGACCGGCACCCCGGAGGTCGCCTCGGTGCCGCCCGGCGCGTGCGAGCGGCTGTGCCAGCCGCCCCGCACCCAGAACTCCCGGCGCCCGCTCACCAGCAGCCCCTTGTCCGTCACCGCCCGCACCTGCGTCTGCACCCGGCACTCGCCGCAGCCCTTCGGGGGCCGCAGGTCCTTCGGGCCCGTGCGGGTCACCTGGCCCGTCACGGGATCGACGACCGCGCTGTCCGCGGCGCCGTCGCTGACGAGGACACCGGGGCCGTCCGCGCTCACGCTCGGTACGCCGGGCCAGGGCAGCTCCACCCGCTGCTGCGCGCCGCTGCGCACGTCGTACACGTCCAGCGCGACGATCGAGTCGGCCGAGGACAGCGCGTCCTCGCCGACCTTCCCGTACGACCAGGTGACGAAGAACTCCCGGCCGTCCTTGGCCACCGCGAGCAGCCGGGGGAAGTGCGCGGGATCCGACAGCGGCTGCCACGCGTCACCGGACCACCGCGTCCGCCCGCTCGCCGCGTCGACGGCCCGCAGGCGGAAGCGGGTGGCGGACGCCCGCTCCAGGAGACCCACCCGCCCCGCGCTCGCGGCGATCGCGTACTCCTGCGACGCGCCGGTGACCTCCCAGCCCCGTGCGGTGGTGTACGCCGGGGGAACGGCGAGCCGTGTCGCGGGCCCGGCCGCCGTGCTCTTCCTCGCGGGCGCGGACGACGCGGGCGGCTTCGGCTTCCCATCAGAGCCGTCACGGCCTCCGTCGCCCCCGCCGCCGCACGTGGCCAGCAGGAGCAGCAGTGCCAGGACGATCACACCCGTCACCAGAGCCACCCGTACGACCCGCTGTCCCATGGTCCCCCCGAGGGTCACGACAAGGGCGTCAGCGTAGCAACTGGCGCACCGCCGCGATCAGTTCGCCGGCGTCCCGGGGCGGGCTCCCCGGCCGGGCCGCGGGCGGCGACCCGCGTACCGCGCGGGGGCCTAAAATTTGACGGTGAACTCCACCCTCCCCACCGCGGAATCCCTGCGCGGCACCCTCGCCGGACTGCTGGACGGGCTGCCGCCCAAGCAGGCCGCGCAGGCCGTCGAGCGGCTGATCGCGAACTACCGGGGCACCACCCCCACCGGCGCCCCCGTGCTCCGCGACCGTTCCGACGTCGCCGCGTACGCCGCGTACCGGATGCCCGCGACCTTCGAGGCGGTGCGTTCCGCGCTCGCCGCGCTGCGCGCCGCGGCCCCGGAGTGGACCCCGGCGACGCACGCGGACCTCGGCGGCGGGACCGGCGCCGCGACCTGGGCGGTCGCGGAGGCGTGGGGCGAGAAGGCGGCCAGTACGGTCGTCGACTGGGCGGAGCCCGCACTGGCCCTCGGCCGCGAGCTGGCCGAGGCCAGCGGCTCGCCGGCCCTCGCCGCCGCGACCTGGCAGCGCTCCCGTATCGGATCGGCGCTCAGGATCGAGAGCACCGATCTCGTCACCGTCTCGTACGTGCTGAAGGAGCTCACCCCCGCCGACCGCGTCGCCCTGGTCGCCGAGGCCGCCCGCGCCGCCCGGGCCGTCGTGATCGTCGAACCCGGCACCCCCGACGGCTACCTCCGCGTCATCGAGGCCCGGCAGCAGCTGATCGACGCCGGCCTGAGCGTCGCCGCGCCCTGCCCCCACAGCGGCGCCTGCCCCATCGAGCCCGGCGCCGACTGGTGCCACTTCTCGGCGCGGGTCAGCCGCTCCTCGCTCCACCGCCAGGTCAAGGGCGGCTCGCTGCCGTACGAGGACGAGAAGTTCAGCTACGTGGCCGCCGTCAGCCCCGGCGTGCCCGCCGGTCCGGCCGACAACCGCGTGATCCGCAGGCCGCAGATCCGCAAGGGCATGGTCCTGCTGGAACTGTGCGCGAAGCCGGAGGAACTCACTCGCGAGACGGTCACCAAGAAGCGCCACGGCGACCTCTACCGCGCGGCCCGCGACGCCGACTGGGGCGACGCCTGGCCGCCGCCGGAGGCCGGACACGCAAGGAGCGGCGGACCGAGCGCCGCCGGGCGCTGATCCGCCGCTGCCGCGAGGGGTTTCCCGTCCACTCCCCGGTCGAGGGTTTCTTCAGGCGTCAGTTGTGACCTGGCGGGGCGTGGCCCGCGGGGTTCCGGTTCTCGGTCTCCTGCGTGTGCGCGCCGCCCTTGCAGCTCGGCTGCTGGCCGCCGGGCTCATTGCCGGCCGGGTTGGTACACGAGATGTCCACCGGCTGGATCTTGGCTTCGGCGATTCCGGCGCCGCCGAGGCCCAGTGCGAACGCGGCAGCCACTGCGGCAACCGCCGCTCCGAGCCGCTTCCTCGTTGTCGTGCTTGCCATGGTGAGCTCAGCCTCCAGACTCATCTTGTGGCTTCGCGGCAGAGCATCAAATCTGTCGCATCTCTCCGGCCCACCTTTCTCGGATGGGCGATATGTGTCAAGATGCCCTAATATTCGCCCGCGCTCACGACATCACCGTCGACGCGACGGCGCGGCCCGCCGGGCGGACCGGCGCACTCGCCGCCGCTCGCCCGCCGGTCCGCGCCAGCCGCGCGCGATGCGCGTCCGGGCCCCGCGGCCCGTCGGACGCGGGGTCCGCGGTGGCTACCGGGGCGTAACCAGCCCGGCGCCGCGCAGCTCCTGCGTGCAGCACTTCACGCTGCCGCCGCCCTTGAGCAGCTCTCCGAGGTCCATCCCGACCGGCTCGAACCCGCGCGCCCGCAGCGGCGCGAAGAGCCCCAGCGCGGTCTGCGGCAGCAGCACGTGCCGCCCGTCGCTCACCGCGTTGAGCCCGAGCGCCGCCGCGTCCGCCTCGTCCGCGACGATCGCGTCGGGGAAGAGCCGGGCGAGGACGGCCCGGCTGCCCGGGGAGAAGGCGCCGGGGTAGTACATGACCTCGTCGGTGCGGTCGTCGAGGACGGCCAGCGCGGTGTCCAGGTGGTAGTAGCGCGGGTCGACGAGGTCCAGGCCGATGACGGGCCGGCCGAAGAACTCCTGCGCCTCGTCGTGCGACAGCGGGCTCGACCTGAAGCCCCGCCCGGCGAGGATCCACGACGAGGTGACGGCGAAGTCGCCCTCGCCCTCGTTGATGTGCGCGGGTTCGTGGATGTCGGTGAAGCCGTGGGCGCGGAACCACTCAAGGTGCGCCTGGGCCTCCAGTGACCGTTCGGCGTACGCGAACCGGGCGCCCAGCACCCGCCCGTCGACGACGGTGGCCCCGTTCGCGGCGTACACCATGTCGGGCAGGCCGGGGCGGGGGGTGAGGAGTTCGACGGTGTGTCCCAGGCTCCGGTAGCGGTCGCGCAGGTCCTCCCACTGCGTGATGGCCAGCGGCAGGTCGACCGGCTTCCCGGGGTCCATCCAGGGGTTGATGCTGTACGTCACCCTGAAGTGCTCCGGGGGGCACATCAGGTAGCGGCGGGGCGAGGCGTCACGAGGCAATGAGGGCTCCTCACGAGCGGCGTGGGGCACAGAGTGTGCGTGAGGCCATGGTCGCGCCGAACCGTCCCGTCGCACAGTGAACCGATCGGGTGGTTCCCGACTGGTCAGCTCACGTACATCCGGCGGGCGCCGGCCCGGGACTTCGACGAGACGTGACGTCTCGCCCCGCTGGTAGATTGGGCCCATGGCCGACACCCGCACCCCCAAGCCCGGCGCCAGGACCCCCGACACCGCCCGCCGCAGCGAGCGCTCCCGCCGCGCGATCTACGACGCGGCGCTCTCCCTCGTCGGCGAGGTGGGCTACCCGAAGACGACGATCGAGGGCATCGCCGCCCGCGCCGGCGTGGGCAAGCAGACGATCTACCGCTGGTGGCCCTCGAAGGCCGCCGTCCTGCTCGAAGCCTTCATCGACCTCGGGGAGCAGGCCGCGGAGGCGGCCGGAGCCGACAGCGGCGCGTACGAGATCCCGGACACCGGCGACCTGGCGGCCGACCTGAAGACGGTCCTGCGCGCCACCGTCGACGAACTCGTCGACCCCAGGTACGAGGCCCCCAGCCGCGCCCTCACCGCCGCGGGCATCGTCGACCCGGCCCTGGGCGCCGAGTTCGTCGGGAAGCTGCTCGAACCCTCGCTCCAGCTGTACGTCAAGCGGCTGCGCGCCGCGCAGGAGGCCGGTGACGTACGCGCCGACATCGATCCGCGCGTCGCGCTCGAACTCCTCGTGGCCCCGCTCACGCACCGCTGGCTGCTGCGCACCCTCCCGCTCACGCACGCGTACGCCGACGCCGTCGTGGACTGCGCGCTGGGCGGCCTGGCACCGCGCTGAACCCCGTCGCGCCCGCGAGCCGTGCCCGCCGTGCCCCGGACCGCCGCGCCGGGGTGAGTTCGCTCACGGAGTTCGCCGTACGTTCACCCCGAGGTCACTTATCGGGGCAAAGGCGCCAATCACACCACCGCTGTGTTACCGGCCCGTGTACCCCGGATGGGGAGTGCGGCCACCCGAGGCGCAGGATGGTGGCAGCATGGACAGCACAACGCTGAGGTGAGGGGTTGAATGGGCGCCGATTTCGGCCGCTATCGCGGCACAGAGAGCAGGCAGACAGTGGAAAGCAGACTTCCCCAGTGGCTGCGCCGCCGCCCGAAGGCCACCGACGCCGACGCCCTGGCCGAGGGCCGCGAGGCCCTGCTCCTGGCCGCCGCCGCCGCGGGCCTGCCCCTGGCCCCGGCCGCGCACCCCGTGGGATACCGGTGTTCGTGCGAGCGCGTCGGGTGTCCCACCCCCGCCCGCCACCCCGTGTCGTTCGCCTGGCAGACCCAGTCGACCACCGACGCCGCGCAGATCAGGCGCTGGGCCCAGGGTCAGCCGCAGGCCAACTTCATCACCGCCACCGGCATGGTCCACGACGTGCTCGACGTACCGCTCGAAGCGGGCCGCAACGCGCTGCAGCGGCTGCTCGAAGCCGGGGTCGACGTCGGTCCGGTGGCCGAGTTCGGCGCCAGCAACGGCGACGACGCCCGCCTGCTCTTCTTCACCGCCACCCGGGGCACCCCGGACGACGAGGACGAGTGGTGGCCCTGCGAGCTGGACTGCCACCCCGAGACCATGGACGAGCACCCGGGACTGCGCTGGCACTGCCGGGGCAGCTACGTCCTCGTACCGCCGGCGCGGCTCCCCGGCGACCACGGGGTGACCTGGGTCCGCGGCCTCGAACACCCGCTGCCCGACCCGCTGACCCTCCTGGAGACGCTGACCGACGCCTGCGCGCGGTACGTCGGCGAGGACGACCCGGACGACCACCACGCGGTGGCCTGGCCGCTGGGGCGCTGAGCCGCCGGCCGGGCGCGGCCGCTCACGACCCCTGGGCGGCCGTGAGCCCCTGAATGCGGGCGAGCACGGTCACCCGCGGCGTGCCCTTGCCGGCGCCGGCCGACGTGCCCGCCGCGTCCTTCGCCGGCACCTGCGCGACCTGGCTGGACACCCGCTCCTTGGTGAGCTTCGTCTTCGCGGTGCCGGTCATCAGCGCCCGCACGTCGGCGTTGAGGTCCAGCCGGACCCCCTGGGCCACCGTCTGCTGCTCGAACTGGCGGGTGGCGAAGAACACCGTCGCCCCGCCGTCCGCCGTGACCAGTCCCAGCGGCGCGAACGCCCCGGTGTCCAGCGCCTGGTCGCGGTACTGGACCGTACGGCCGATCTGGCGCGCCGTCTTCTGGCGCGTCTGGCGCACGGCGGAGGTGTGCGGCCCCGGAGCGAAGTTCTCCGGCTCGCCGTCCTGCATGTACGACGCGTACTGGACGCTCAGGTCCTTCGGCGGCACCACGAGCCCGGGCGCGTCCGGCGCCACCGGCTCGGCCCAGCCGTCCGCGTCCTTCTTGAACGTGGGCATCTCGTCGGGCGTGAGCACCGACAGGTGCGAGACCTCCCACAGCTGGTCGGCCCCGCCGCGTACGAACACCAGCAGCCAGCGGGTGTCCAGCCGCCCGCTGTCCTTGTCCCGGTTGCTGTCGGTGTCGGCGACGAACCACCGCGGCCAGCCGGCCTTCTTGGGAATGGAGAACTTGGCGTCGGTCAGCTCCAGCGGATCGTGCCGCGGATTGCCGTTCGGGCTCTGCACCTGGCGCGCCTTGAGGCCGGCCTGGTTGATCGCCCCGAGCGCGCCGGTGACCCGGCCCGCGTCGAGGGCCGGGTCGTACGCCTTGTCCGCCTTGTTGTACGCGGCCGTGAAGTCCTTGAGGGCCCGCGCGGCCTCGGACCGCGTCGCCGCCGGTACGACCTCCAGCTCGCCGTGCACCGTCACGCACCCGCTCGCCGTCAACGACAGTGCCGTCGCCGTCGCGAGACCCGTTACCAGCCGCTTCAGCCTGCTCATGCGCTGCCTTCTGTGTCCTCGTCCCCACCGACCTCCGGAACCCTACCGGGGCCGGGGAAAGCGCGAGCGCGGGGACCGGGTACAGCGGCCGCACCGTGACCCGGCGGACGCCCGCGACGGCCCCCGGCCCGGGCCCCGCGAGGCGCTCGGGGCCGGGTGCTTCAATTCCGGCATGAACGAACTCGACGTACTCCGCGTCTTCTGCGGTCCCGGCGGACACCACGGCAACGCCGTCGGCGTCGTGCGCGACGGACGTACGTACCCCGACGAGGCGTCCCGGCAGGCCCTCGCCGCCGAACTCGGCTTCGGCGCCACCGTGTTCGTCGACGACCCGGAGCGCGGTGTCCTCGACGTCCGCACGCCCGGCCCGCGCCCGGCCTTCGCCGGGCACCCCCTGGTCGGCGCGGCGTGGCTGCTCGACCTGGAAGTCGTCAACCCGCCCGCCGCGGAGGTGTGGGCCCGCCACGACGGCGAGTTCACGTGGATCACGGCACGCGCCGAGTGGGCCCCGCCGTGCCGCCTCCAGCAGTACGCCTCCGCCGCCGAGGTCGACGCGCTGCCCGCGCCGCCGCCGGGTGAGGGCGGGCTGTACGCCTGGGCCTGGGAGGACGAGGCGGCGGGCCGGGTGCGCGCCCGCGAATTCCCGCGGGCGGACGTCGGCGTCGCGGAGGACGAGGCGACCGGCGCCGCCGCGCTGCTGCTCACCGCCGCACTGGGGCGCGCCCTGAACATCGCGCAGGGCCGCGGCTCGCAGATCCTGACGGCGCCGGGGCCCGACGCCACCGTCGAGATCGGCGGCCGCGTCCGCTTCGCGGCTCAGGCGCCCGTACCGGCCCGGGCGTTCACGCGCTGAGCGGGAACTGGCCGCCGAGCTCCCGGAAGACCGCCCCGTTGAAGTCGAAGGCGCGCCTGCACTCGTCGATGATGCGCTGCTTCTCCAGGTCGTCCGCGTTCACCCGGTCCAGCAGCTCCCGGTAACCGCGCTTGAAGGCGGCCGGGTTGGCGATGTCCTCGAAGACGTAGAAGCGCACGCCGTCGCCCTTGCGCGCGAAGCCCCAGGTCCGTTCCGCCTTGTCGCGGATGATCTGACCGCCCGACAGGTCGCCGAGGTAACGCGTGTAGTGGTGCGCCACGTAACCGGCCGGCCAGTCTCGCGCGCAGGCGGTGATGCGGGCGGCGTACGCGGCCGTCGCGGGCAGCGGCTCGGCCCCGGCGCGCCAGTCCGCGCCGCGCAGGTGCGCCAGATCGCGCTCCAGCTCGGGGGCGCGCATCAGCTCGGGCCGGATGAACGGGCCGGCGACCGGGTCGTCCGCGAGGGACTGCGCCGCGTCCTCCAGCGCCCGGTACACGAACCAGAGCTGCTCCGTGTAGCGCGCGTACGCGTCCACGGGCAGCTTCCCGCCGAGCATGTCGCTCATGAAGGTGGAGGTCTCCGCCTCCGTGTGCTGCGCGTGCGAGGCCACACGGATCAGCGTCGAGAAGGGAGTCGCGGCGTCAGTGGCGGTTGCGTCCAAGGCGGACCTCCGGGGACCGATGGAGACGGGAGAGGAAGGGCCTGCGGTGGCGGCACGCGCAGCCGCCACCGCCCATCCTCCTGCTTAGGTATACCTAAGTCAATGTGTTCCCGACGACCTGTCGGTAAAAACGCTACGCCCTCATCGGGTTCACGGCAGCGTGAGGATGTCCGCCCCGGTCTCCGTGACGACCAGCGTGTGCTCGAACTGCGCGGTCCGCCTGCGGTCCTTGGTCACGACCGTCCAGCCGTCGTCCCACATGTCGTACTCGTGGGTCCCCAGCGTCAGCATCGGCTCGATGGTGAACGTCATGCCGGGCTGCATCACCGTCGTGGCGTGCGGGCTGTCGTAGTGCGGGATGATCAGACCGGAGTGGAACGACGAGTTGATGCCGTGGCCCGTGAAGTCCCGCACCACCCCGTAGCCGAAGCGCCTGGCGTACGACTCGATGACCCGCCCGATGACGTTGATCTGGCGCCCCGGCTTGACCGCCTTGATCGCGCGGGCCAGCGACTCGCGGGTGCGCTCGACGAGCAGCCGGGACTCCTCGTCGACGTCACCGCACAGGTACGTCGCGTTGTTGTCGCCGTGCACGCCGTTGATGTACGCCGTGACGTCGAGGTTCACGATGTCGCCGTCCCGCAGCACCGTGGAGTCCGGGATGCCGTGGCAGATGACCTCGTTGACGGAGCTGCACAGCGACTTCGGGTAGCCGCGGTATCCGAGGGTAGACGGATAGGCACCGTGATCGATCATGAAGTCGTGGGCCACCCGGTCCAGCTCGTCGGTGGTCACGCCGGGCGCGATGTGCTTGGCGGCCTCCTCCATCGCCTGCGCGGCGATGCGGCCCGCGACGCGCATCCGCTCGATGGTGTCGGAATCCTGGACCTCCGGGCCGGTGTACGGCGTCGGCGCCGGCTTCCCGACGTACTCGGGACGCCGGATGTTGCCGGGAACGGAACGGGCGGGAGAGAGCTCCCCTGGTACGAGCAGCGACTGGCCAGACATGCAAGCGAGTGTATCCAGCCGCCATCGGGCAGCATGGCGTCAGAGGAAGGAGCCGACGATGGCCCTGTTCAAGAAGCGCACAGCCGGAAAGCCGGGCGAATGGTTCTACTGCCTGGAGCACAAGAAGGTCGAAGAGGGACCCGAGTGCCCGGCCAAGGACCGGTTCGGCCCCTACCCGACCCGGCAGCAGGCGCAGCACGCGATGGAGACCGCGGCCGAGCGCAACCTGGAGTGGGAGACGGACCCGAAGTGGCACGACAAGGACGGCACGCGACCGGACGGCGAAGCCGGCTGACCGCCTCCTAGCCCGCCGTCCCGGCCGCCGCCGCGTCCTTCCGGTCCCGGCGGCGCCGGGCGTCCGGGTCCGTCCGCGAGTCGTACGTCAGCAGGCTCGGCAGCGCCGCGGCGAGCACGGCCACGGACGCCACGCAGGCCAGGCCTCCGCTCCAGATCGCGGGACGGGTCCCCGACCAGCCCGCGAGGGCGCCGGACCGCACCTGGCCGAGCTGCGGTCCGACGCTGTACGACAGCACCTCTATGCCCGCGAGCCGGCCGCGCAGCTCCTCCGGAACGGTCTGGTTCCAGATGGTCGACCGGCCGAGCCCGCTGAGCATGTCGCCCGCCCCGGCGAACGCCAGGCAGACCAGCACGGCCCCCACGCTGTCGCACCACCCGGCGGCGGCGATCGCGAGCCCCCACCCGGCCGCGCCGTAGACGACCAGCCGCCCGTGCCGCCTGACGCGCGAGGTCCAGCCGCTGGTCAGGCCGACGAGGACCGACCCCACGGACCCGGCGGAGTAGAACAGCCCGAGCGCCCAGTCGGCGTCGAGGTCGTCCGCGAGGAACGGGAAGACCGCGTTCGGGAACGCGAAGAACATCGCGGCCAGGTCGACCGCGTACGTCCCCAGCAGCACCGGCCGGCTCCACGCGTACCGCGCGCCCTCCGCGATGCCGCGCAGGGACGGCCTGGGCGCGTCCCGCGACGCCGGAGCGGGCGCGAGGCGCGTGCACAGCACCACGGACACCGCGAACCCGACGACCGTGACGCCGTACGCCGTCGCGTGACCGGCGTAGGCGACCACCACGCCCGCCACCGCCGGACCGGTGATCGCGCCGGTCTGCCAGCGCAGCGAGTTCAGCGCGGCGGCGGCGGTGAGCTGGTCGTGCGGCACGATCCGGGCCATGAGCGAGTCCAGCGCGGGACGCTGGAGCCCGGCGAGGGCGGAGACGCCGGCGGCGACGACGTAGAGCGGCCAGAGCAACGGCTCCGGCAGCAGCGCATTGACCAGCAGCAGCCCGGCCAGCACCCCCAGGCCGGCCTCGCTCAGCAGGATGACCCTGCGCCGGTCGGCGAAGTCCGCCAGCGCCCCGCCGTAGAGCCCGAACACCACCAGCGGCACCAGCTCCACCGCGCCCATCACGCCGACGGCGAGCGGGGACCCGGTGAGGTCCTTGATCTGAAGCGGCAGCGCGATCATGGCCATGAAGCTGCCGAAGTACGTGACGAGGCCCTGTACGAACAGCAGGCGGAAGTCGCGCGAGGAGCGCCAGGGGGCGAGGTCCGGCAGTACCGCCGCGAGCTTCGGGGACACGACCGTCCATGCTCGGCCCCCCGCTCCCGCCGGACAACCGATTTACGCGCGCCCCCGGGCCTACCAGCGCCCCGGCGGCGGCGCCGTCAACTGGTCGGCCAGGTGGGAGAGGCGGTCCCGCAGCCGCTGCCGGCCCCGGGGAGCCGGCACGCTGTTCTCGCCCGCCGCCGCGCTCACCAAGTGCTGCACCGTGTCCAGGTCCACGTCCCCGCCCGCCGGCACGGACAGCGCCTCGTGCGCCAGCCCCCGGATCTCCCGGTCCCCGCCGTCCAGCGACAGCACGGTCGCCCCGGCCCGCCGCGCGTCGTGCACCCGCTCCAGCAGCCCCGCCTCCGGCCGCTCCGGCGCCACGACGAGCAGTGTCTCACCACGGCCGGCCGCCTCGACCCGGCCGAGGCCGACCGACAGGTGCGCCGGCTCCCCGGGCCGCACCCGGTGGCGTACGAGGGTGGGACTGAGTTCCGGGAGCCCGGACCACGCCGCCTCGTCGACGAGGTGCGCCGCCAGGTGCCACGGCTCGTACGCCTCGGTCCCCACCAGCAGCAGCCCGCCGCCCTGCGGCACGACCGAGGTGCGCAGCGCCCCCGCGAAACGCCGGGTGGCCGGCAGCCACTGCGTCCCGTCGAGGACCTCGCGCAGCAGGGCGACACGTACGGCATCCATGCGCCGGGATCCTGCCGCACCCGGGGCGCGGGCCGGGTGCGAATGCCCCGGTCTCACCCGTACGAGCGTGCTACCTGCAAGTAGGGTCGCCCCATGACTTCGACTGACAGCAGCCCGGCCGGCCCCGCCGGCGCACAGAAGCCCGCAGCAAGGGATCCCTGGGACCTCCCGGACGTGTCCGGCCTCGTCGTCGGCGTGCTCGGCGGGACGGGCGACCAGGGGCGCGGGCTCGCGTACCGGCTGGCCAGGGCCGGCCAGAAGGTGATCATCGGATCCCGCGCGGCCGCGCGCGCGCGGAGCGCCGCCGACGAGCTGGGCCTGGGCGTCGAGGGCGCGGACAACGCCGAGTGCGCGCGGCGCAGCGACATCGTGATCGTCGCGGTGCCGTGGGAGGGCCACGCCAAGACGCTCGAAGCGCTGCGCGAGGAGCTCGGCGGCAAGCTCGTCGTCGACTGCGTCAACCCGCTCGGATTCGACAAGAAGGGCGCGTACGCCCTGAAGCCGGAGGAGGGCAGCGCCGCCGAGCAGGCCGCCGCCCTGCTGCCGGACTCGCGCGTCACGGCCGCCTTCCACCACCTGTCGGCCGTCCTCCTCCAGGACGAGACGATCGAGGAGATCGACACCGACGTGATGGTGCTGGGGGAGTCCCGCGCCGACACCGACCTCGTGCAGGCCCTCGCGGCCCGCATCCCCGGCATGCGCGGCGTCTTCGCCGGCCGGCTGCGGAACGCCCACCAGGTCGAGTCCCTGGTCGCGAACCTGATCTCGGTGAACCGCCGCTACAAGGCCCACGCCGGCCTGCGCCTGACCGACGTGTAGGAGCGGCGTACAGCGGACGCCGGGGCATGGTGGACACTGGACGGGAAGCCTTCGCCCCCGGACAGGAGCCGCCCCCCATGCCCCGCCTCGCTCTGTACGCCCTCCTCGTCTGCCTCCTCGCCGTGGCCGCGGCGGTGGTGTCCTTCGTCCAGGGCAGCTGGCTCGGCGTCGTCTGGATCCTGCTGGCCGGAGTCGCCTCCAACATGGCGTGGTACTACGTGCGCAGGGCCAAGGCCGACCGCGGCGCCCCGGTCACGGGCTGACGCGCGCGGGGTCCGGGTCGCCGTCCCAGAACCGGTAGTACTCCAGGCCCGTCCGCCAGTCCTCCACCCCCAGGCCCCGCAGCACGGCGTCGACCGCGTCGAAGAAGACGCCCCCGACCTCGGGAATCCACAGCAGGGCGAACACCAGCAGCAGTCCGAACGGCGCGAGCGGCTCGACCTGGCGGCGGACCTTGTACGAGAGCCAGGGTTCGATCACGCCGTACCCGTCGAGACCGGGCACCGGCAGGAAGTTCAGGATCGCGGCCGTCACCTGGAGCAGCGCGAGGAAGCCGAGCGCGTACAGGAACGGCTTCGGCACGCCGTCCGTCGCGCCCAGCCAGAACGGCGCCGTGCACACCACCGCGAACAGCACGTTCGTCAGCGGCCCCGCCGCCGAGATGAGGCTGTGCTTCCAGCGCCCCCGGACGCGGCCCCGCTCGACGTAGACCGCGCCGCCCGGCAGCCCGATGCCGCCCATGACCACGAAGAGCACCGGCAGCACGATGCTGAGCAAGGGGTGGGTGTACTTGAGCGGGTTGAGGGTCAGATAGCCCTTCGCGCCGACCGAGACGTCACCGCCGTGGAGCGCGGTGCGGGCGTGCGCGTACTCGTGCAGACACAGCGAGACGACCCACGCGGACGTGACGAACAGGAAGACGGCGAAGCCCGTGCTCGCCGAGAACTCCGTCCACACCGCCCAGCCGGAGACCGCCATGACGGCGACGATCCCGAGGAAGACGGGACTGATCCGCCGGTCGCGACGGGTGAGGGCGGTGGCCATGGGCGGGTCTCCAAGGGTGGGAAGCAGGCCGGTCGCAGAACTGCCTACCCGGCGGGACTGTGAAAACGTCTCGCGCGGCCCCGGTGGTTCCGGGGAAGCTGCATCCATGGCGCTCTGGCGAAACATGTACGACGACCCGTGCTGCGGCGATCCGTTCCCGGTGGGCGACGAGGCCCCGCGGGTCCGCTGGAAGCGCGGTCACCGCCGTACCGGGACGGGAGTCCCGGCCACCCCGGAGACGCCGGGCGGCCCGGCGTCCGCACGTCCCGGAGAATAGACCCGTGCGCTATCGCATCCTCGGCCCCACCCAGGCCCTTCGCGACGACGGAAGCCCCGTAGCCGTCGGCGGAGCGCGCTTGCGCGCGCTGCTGACGGTGCTGGCGCTGCGGCCGGGACGGACGGTCACGGCCGGCGCGCTCACCGACGAGGTGTGGAACGGCGAGCCGCCGGCCGACGCGACCGGAGCCCTCCAGGCCCTCGTCGGCCGTCTGCGCCGGGCCCTCGGCCACGCCGCGATCGCCTCGGCGGACGGCGGCTACCGGCTGTGCGCCGACCCGGAGGACGTGGACCTCTACCGCTTCGAGCGGCTGGCGGGAGAGGGCGCGCGGGCGCTGCGGACCGGCGATCCGGGCAAGGCGGCCGAACTGCTGGGCGAGGCCCTGCGCCTGTGGCACGGCCCGGTGCTGGCCGGGCTGCCCGACCGCACGGCGGAAGCGGCCCGGTGGGAGACCCGACGCCTGGCGGCCCGCCGCGCCCGGCTGTCGGCGCTGCTGGCCCTTGGACGGGCGGAGGAGACCCTCCCGGAACTCGCGGCGCTCTGCGACGACCACCCGATCGACGAGCAGCTCCAGCTCCTGCGCCTGAGCGCCCTGCGCGACACGGGCCGCACGGCACAGGCTCTGGCGGCCTACGACGAACTCCGCCGCGACCTGGCCTCCCGCCTCGGCACAGACCCGTCCCCACCCCTCCAATCCCTCCACACCACCCTCCTCTCCCCACCTCCCACCCCCGCCGCCCGCTCGACAATGCCGGGCGGGCACGCGCGCAACACCACCCCTGCCCACGACTCCACGGTGCCGGGCGGAAACGTGCGGGGTACCTCCCCTGCCACCCGTTCGACGGTGCCGGGCGGGGACGTGCGGGGCACCACTCCCGCCCACGGCCCGACGGTGCCGGGCGGGGACGTGCCGGGGCGCTCCCCGCAGGGTGTCGAACGCAACCACGCCGAAGATTCCGCAGCGGTGCCCGAAGGTTCGGCACCCGAGGAGACGCCCGGGCACGGCACCGCCCCCGGAGCCCCCGCCCAGCAAGGCCAAGGCACCGCCCCCGAAGCCCCCGCCCAGCAAAGCCAAGGCGCCACGACCGCAGCAACCCGGAAACAAGGCCAAGACGCGAACCCCCCAAGCCCCCCACAAGGCAACCTGCGCGCCCGCCTGACCTCGTTCGTAGGCCGCGAGAGCGACATCGAGGCCATCACCGCCGACCTGGCAGGCGCCCGCCTCGTCACCCTGCTCGGCCCCGGCGGCGCCGGAAAGACCCGGCTCTCGCAGGAGGCCGCCGAAGCCGCCGAGGCCAGGAACGCCGCCTGGCGGGACGGCACCTGGCTGGCGGAACTCGCCCCCGTGGACGACCCCGACACCGTCCCCGAAGCCGTACTCGTCGCGCTGGGCGCACGCGAGACCGTGCTGCGAGGCGCCGGCGCCGAGGAACTGCGGGCCGCGGACCGCCACGGCGACGACCCGCTCGTACGTCTGGTCGAGCACTGCGCCCGCCGCCGCATGCTGATCCTGCTCGACAACTGCGAGCACGTGATCGAGGCTGCCGCCCGCCTCGCCGAGGAACTGCTGGCCCGCTGCCCCGGCGTGACCGTACTGGCCACCAGCCGCGAACCGCTCGGCGTCCCCGGCGAGGTCGTGCGGCCCGTGGAACCGCTGCCCGACCCCATGGCCCTGCGCCTCCTGGCCGACCGCGGCGCCGCCGCCCGCCCCGGCTTCCGCATCGACGAGGACCGGGACGCGGCCGCCGAGATCTGCCGCCGCCTCGACGGCCTGCCGCTGGCCATCGAACTGGCCGCCGCCCGCCTGCGCATGCTGACCCCGCGTCAGATCGCGGACCGCCTGGACGACAGGTTCCGGCTGCTGACCGGCGGCAGCCGCACCGTGCTGCCGCGCCAGCAGACGCTGCGCGCGGTCGTCGACTGGTCGTGGGACCTGCTGGACGAGGAGGAGCGGGCGGCCCTGCGCGCCCTGTCGGTCTTCGCCGGCGGCTGCGACCTGCCCGCCGCGGAAGCGGTGATCGGTCCCGGCGCGCTCGACCTGCTCGGCTCACTGGTCGACAAGTCGCTGGTGGTGGCGGCCCCTTCGGGCGACGGCGCGATGCGCTACCGCCTGCTGGAGACGGTGGGCGAGTACGCCGCCGAGCGACTGGACGAGGCGGGGGACCGCGCCGCCGCCGAACACCGCCACCTCGTTCACTTCCGCGAGCTCGCCCGCCGCATGGAACCCCGGCTGCGCGGCCGGGAGCAACTGGCGTGCTTCGGCCGCCTGGAGGTCGAGTACGAGAACCTGCGCACCGCCCTGCGCCGCGCCGTCGCCGCCCGCGACGAGCACGAGGCGCTGTGCCTGGTCCACTCGCTGGCCTGGTACTGGACGATCCGGGGCCTGCGCAGCGACGCCCGCCATTGGTCGCGCGCTGCCGCCGACCTGGGCCCCGACCCCTTCGCCCCGCCGGCCGCCCCCGCTCCCGCCCTGCACGAGCGGTGCACGGACGCGCCGCCGCCCATGTCGCCCGAGCACCTGCTGGAGGCCAGAAGGGGCGCCTGGCTCATCCACCTGTCGAGCATGAACCACGAGCTCGACCAGTGGACCGGCGAGGAGGCCACGGCCTGGCTGCGCAGTGTCGTCGAGGTCTACCGGCCCGGGCTCCCGCAGACCTGCCGCGTGCCGGGGACGATGTGGGTCTACGCCGTCATGCTGACCGGGACGCCGGAACAACTGCTGGAGGTCGTCAACGAGACCGTGCGTGCCTGCCGGGAGTACGGCTACGTCTGGGAGCTGGCCATGGCCCTGCAACTGCGGGCCAACCTGCTGGCGAACCGGACCGAGTGGGCGGGGGACGCGAGCCGCGACGCCGACGAGAGCCTGGGGATCTTCACCCGGCTCGGCGACGCCTACGGAGAGGCCGAGGCCCTCGCCGCGCGCGCCGAGTCCCGTGAGCGCAGGGGTGAGTTCGCCCTCGCCGCCGAGGACTACCGCGCGGCGATCGGCCGGGCGGTGGTCCTCGGAGCGCAGACCCAGGTGCTGCTGCTGCGCGCCCGGCTGGCGGGCGTGCTGGTGGAGACGGGCGACGGCGATGTGGCGGAGGCGATGCTGCGCGACATCCTCGCCGAGGTCGAACACCAGGGGCACGAGTCGGAGGCCGCCGCCCGTCTGTTCCTCGCGGTGTGGCTCGGCCGCACCGGCCGGACCGACGAGGGCCGCGAGCACATGGAGCTGATGCGCCGCTCCTTCAACCAGTCCAACCTCGCCATCTTCGAGGGCTTCGTCATCGGCCTGCTCGCCTGGATGGACAACCTGGACGGCCTGCACGACGAGGCGCTCGACCGGGCCCGCCACGCCCTGGAGTGGGCGCGCGAGCCGCTGGCCCGCATGGTCGCCCCGCAGATGCCCGCGGTCCACCTGATGACGGCCGCCCGGGCCCTGGCGGGCCAGGGCAGCCACGACCGGGCCCGGGACGCCGCCCGGCTGCTCGGCGTCTACCGGGCCCTGCTGCCGCGCGGCCACTTCTCCACCGTCCAGGAGCGCGAGTCGGCGGCGGACGCCGAGGCGGCGGCCCGTGCCGTGCTGGGCGACGCCGCGTTCGACGCGGCGTACGCCGAGGGCGGCGGCCTCACGCTGGAGCAGGCCGTCGCCCTCCTCGACCGCTGACGCGGCCGCCGAGCCGACCGCCGACGCGGCCGGCGGGTCAGGTCTTCTTGCGGAACTTCGAGATCGCCAGCGGCGCGGTCACCAGCGTGATGGCCACCGCCCAGGCCAGCACCATCCACACGTCGCGGGCGACGGGCCCGCCGATGAACAGCCCGCGCGACGCGTCGGCGAGGCTCGACAGCGGGTTGTAGTCGGTGAAGGTCCGCAGCCAGCCCGGCATCGTCGACGGCGGGGTGAAGATCGACGAGCCGAACTGCAGCGGCATCAGCACGAGCATCGCCATGCCCTGCACGGCCTGCGCCGTCTTCACCGACAGTCCGATGACGATGAAGATCCACATCAGCGAGGCGCCGAAGAGGAGCGAGAGCCCCACGGCCCCCAGCACGTGCAGCGGCGACGTCTCGACCGACATGCCGAGCATGAAGCCCACGGCCAGCAGGATCGCGAAGGCGACCATCATCCGGCCGACCTCGACGACGATCTTCGCTATGAGGACGGAGGACCGGGCGATCGGCATGGTGCGGAACCGGTCCATCACCCCCTTCTGGAAGTCCTCGTTGATGCCGGTGCCGACCGCCATGGAGACGTTCAGGCCCATCATCGCCATGAGACCGGGGACCAGGTAGCTGACGTACTCGTCCTGCCTGCCGTTGCCCGCGACCGCGCCGCCGAAGACGAACACGAAGAGCAGGGTGAAGACGATCGGCATGAGCAGCACGTCGAACATCGACTGCGGATCCTGCTTGATCTGAAGCGTGTTGCGGCGGGCGAGCGCGCCGATGTGCCGCAGGTTGGCCCGCAGGCCGATCCGCCCCTCGCCGCCGTCCGCCTTCACGGCCGTCGGCGCGGGCGCGGGCGGGGTCACTGTCGCCGCGCTCATGCCGCGACCTCCTCGAGCTTGTCGTCGTCGGCGGATCCGGCGGACTCGGCGGACCGGCCGGAGCCGGCCGCCGCGTCGCTCGTCTTCTCGCCCGTGATGGCCAGGAACACCTCGTCCAGGCTGGGCAGATGGGTCCCGATGTGCGCGATGCCGAAGCCACGCGCGCCCAGCAGGCCGACCACGGCGGTCAGTTGCTCGTCGCTGAGGATCGGTACGTACAGCAGGCCCTCGCCCGCGTCGACCTGCGCGCCGGCGATGCCGTCGAGCCCCGCGTCGGCCAGCGCCCGCGCCATCTCCGGCAGCAGGGCCGGGTCGGCCGGGCGGACCTCCAGGGTGCGGCCGCCGACCTTCGCCTTGAGCTCGTCGACCTTGCCGCCCGCGATCACCCGGCCGCGGTCGATGACCGTCAGCTCGCTCGCGAGCTGCTCGGCCTCCTCCATGTACTGGGTGGTGAGCAGGACGGTGACCCCCTCGCCCACCATCCGCTTCACCTCGTCCCAGACCTCGTTGCGCGTCCGGGGGTCGAGTCCGGTCGTCGGCTCGTCCAGGTAGAGCACGGCGGGCTGCCCGATCATGGACGCCGCCAGGTCGAGGCGCCGCCGCATGCCGCCGGAGTACTGCATCACGGGCTTCTTCGCGGCCTCGGTGAGGGAGAACCGCTCCAGCAGTTCGTCCGCGCGCCGGCGCGCGTCCTTGCGGGACAGATCGAGCAGCCGCCCGATCATGTAGAGGTTCTCCCAGCCCGCGAGCTTCTCGTCGACCGAGGCGTACTGCCCGGTCAGACCTATGGTGCGGCGCAGCTGCCGGGGCTGCTTCACCACGTCGTACCCGGCCACGACGGCCGTGCCGGCGTCCGGCTGCACGAGGGTGGAGAGGCAGCGTACGAGGGTGGTCTTGCCGGCGCCGTTGGGCCCGAGGACACCGAGCACGGTGCCTTCCCGTACGTCCAGGTCCACGCCGTCCAGTGCCTTGGTCTCGCCGTAGTGCTTGACCAGTCCCCTTACCTCGACGGCGTTGGCCGCGCCGCCTGTGGGGCTCTTGTCGAATCGCGTCATGCCGACCATGGAAGCAGCCGCCACTGACAACGCGCCGACAGGCGACCGACAGACGACCGACAGACGACCGACAAGGGCCCGACGACGGCCGGCGAACCGCCCTCCGCCCCCGCCCCGCGTACGCCGACAGCCCGCCGATGGGGGATGTCGGCGGGCTGTCCGTGGTGCGGCAGTGGCTTCGATACGGCTAGTGGAAGGTGTGCTCCTCCTGCGGGAACGTTCCGCCGACGACATCGCCGGCGAACGCCTTCGCCGCGTCCCCGAGGGTCTGCCGCAGGTTCGCGTACTGCTTGGTGAAGCGCGGCACCTTGCCGCCGGTCAGACCCGCCATGTCGGTCCACACGAGGACCTGCGCGTCCGTGTCCGGCCCGGCGCCGATGCCGATGGTCGGAATGTGCAGCGAGCGCGTCACCTCGGCGGCCAGCTCGGCCGGTACGAGTTCCAGCACGACCGCGAAGGCGCCGGCGTCCTGCGCCGCCTTCGCGTCCCGCAGCAGCTGGTGCGCGGCCTCGTCGCTGCGCCCCTGCACCCGGTAACCCATGGTGTTCACGGACTGCGGCGTCAGCCCCAGGTGCGACATGACCGGGATGCCGGCCTTCACCAGCAGCTCGGTCTGGGCGTGCGAGCGCTCGCCGCCCTCCAGCTTCACGGCGCCGACCCCGGCGTCCTTGATCAGCCGGGTGGCGTTGCGCAGGGCCTGTACCGGGCCTTCCTGGTACGAGCCGAAGGGGAGGTCGCCGACGACGAGGGCGCGCGTGGTGCCCCGTACGACGGCGGCGGACAGCAGCGTCATCTCGTCCATCGTGACGGGCACGGTGGTCTCGTAACCGAGGTGGCAGTTGCCCATGGAGTCGCCGACGAGGATGACCGGGATGCCGGCCTCGTCGAAGACGGAGGCGGTCATCGCGTCGTACGCGGTGAGCATGGGCCACTTCTCACCGCGCTCCTTGGCGGCGGCGATGTCGTGGACGGTGAGGCGGCGAGTGCCCTTGCCGCCGTACAGCGCCTTGCTGCTGTCGGCGGATGTCTTCTGGGCAGCCTGAAGCGTCATGACCAACGGCTCCTTCGAAATCTCGAGGCGCCCTGACGGCGTCCCCGGACCACGTCCATGGTGGCATCCCGGCGGCGCGTACGGGAAGTGGGGATGCGCGTCGGTCCGCACACACTGGCTGGTTTGTGCGCGTTTCGTCACAGCGTTCCTCCGACGCGCCCGAGCCGGAACCCCGCGGCCGCGCCGTGTCGTCCTGGTGGCAGTAAGGCCGTCGTGTCCCGGCGGCCCGGAAAGACGCCGGTCATCCCCTAGGGTCAGACGGGGGCGGGGCGGTGTGCACGGCAAGGCAGTCAGTGAGGGCAGCGGAAATGGCGCAGGCGTACATGACGGACACCGGGAACGGCAGCTCAGGGCCCGGGCGTCCTGGATCCCGCCTCCTGCGCCGCCTCGGCGGTCTGCGCCACGACCGGGGCATCTGGCGGCGCGGCGTCCTGCTCGCGCTGTGCGCGGTGCTGCTCACCCTGCTGATGGTCCTGCACGCGCAGATCCCGAACGCGATCGGCAACCTCGGCAGCCTCACGGAAACCTTCCTTCCCTGGCTGGGCCTCGGTGTTCCGCTGCTGCTGGCCGGCGCCGTGCTGCGCCGTTCGGCGACCGCGGCCCTCGCCCTGCTGCTCCCGGCCGTGGTCTGGCTGAATCTCTTCGGCGGCCTGCTCACCGACAAGGCCGGTCCCGGTGGCGGTCTCACGGTCGCCACCCACAACGTGAAGGCCGACAACGCCGACCCCGAGGGAACGGCCCGTGAGCTGGCCGGCTCGGGCGCGGACGTGGTCGCCCTCCAGGAACTGAAGGCCAGCGAGGTCCCGGTCTACGAGGACGCCCTCTCGGGCACGTACAAGTACCACTCGGTGCAGGGCACGGTCGGCCTGTGGAGCAAGCACCCCATGACCGGCACCGGGCCCGTCGACATCAAGATGGGCTGGACGCGCGCGATGCGCTCCACGGTGGCCACGCCGGCGGGCGACGTCGCCGTGTACGTCGCCCACCTGCCCTCGGTACGGGTCAAGGTCGACGCCGGCTTCACGGCCGGGCAGCGCGACGACAGCGCGGACGCGCTGGGCGAGGCGATCGCCCGGGAGCCCGTCGAGAGGGTCGTCCTCCTCGGCGACCTCAACGGCACCATGAACGACCGCGCCCTGAACGCCGTCACCTCGCAGATGCGCTCCACGCAGGGCGCGGCGGGCGACGGCTTCGGCTTCAGCTGGCCGGCGTCGTTCCCGATGGCGCGGATCGACCAGATCATGGTCAAGGGGATCAGGCCGGTGTCCTCGTGGGCCCTGCCGGAGACCGGCAGCGACCACCTGCCGATCGCGGCGCGCGTCGAGCTCTGACGACGGTCGCCGCACGGTTCGCGGGGCCGGCCGCGCCCGCTCGCAACCCCGCGTTCGCAGCGCGGAACATTTCACCTGAGAGGCTTTGTTCAGTACGGGAACGTACTATCGCGCCCCCAGCCACTGAAAAGGTCCCTCCATGCCCAGGCCGCCCCGGCCCGTAGCCCTGCTCGCCCTCGCCGTCAGCGCCTTCGGCATCGGCACCACCGAGTTCGTGATGATGGGCCTGCTGCCCAACGTCGCGGACGATCTGGGCACCTCGGTGCCCACCGCGGGCCACCTGGTGTCGGCGTACGCGATCGGTGTGGTCATCGGCGCCCCGCTGCTCACCGCGCTCGGCTCCCGCATCCCGCGCAAGCGGATGCTGCTCCTGCTCATGGCCCTGTTCACGGTCGGCAACCTGGCCTCCGCCCTCGCCCCGGGCTTCGGCTGGCTGGTCGCGGGGCGGGTGCTCGCCGGGCTGCCGCACGGCGCGTTCTTCGGCGTCGGCGCGGTGGTCGCCGCCCGGCTGGTCGCGGACGGGCGGCAGGCGCGGGCCGTCGCGACGATGTTCCTCGGCCTGACGGTCGCCAACATCGTCGGCGTGCCGGCCGCCACCCTGCTCGGCCAGCACCTCGGATGGCGGGCGACGTTCCTGGTGGTGGCGGCGATCGGGCTGGTCGCGATGGCGGCGCTGGCCCGCCTGGTGCCGTACGTCCCGCTGGACGAGCGGCAGAACGTACGCCGGGAACTGCGCGCCCTCGGCGACCGTCAGGTCATGCTCGGACTGCTCACCGCCGTCTTCGGCTTCGCCGGCGTCTTCGCCGTCTACTCCTACCTGGCCTCGATGACCACCGAGGTCATGGGCTTCGGCGAGTCCTCGGTCACCGTCGTCCTGGCCCTCTTCGGCATCGGCATGACCCTGGGCGCCCTGGCGGCGGGCCCGCTGACCGACCGGGCCCTGCGGCCCACCCTGTACGGCTCACTGGGCGCGCTCGCGCTGGTGCTGCTCGCCTTCCACTTCACGGCGCACGTGCGGTGGGCGGCGCTGGTCACCGTCGTGGTGCTGGGCGCGGTCGGCTTCATGACCACGACGCCGCTCCAGATGCTCGTCATGAACAAGGCCAAGGACGCGCCGACGCTGGCGTCCGCATCCAACCACTCCGCGTTCAACCTCGCGAACGCGGGCGGCGCCTGGCTCGGCGGCACGGCGATCGCCGCCGGCTGGGGCTGGACGAGCCCCACGCTCGTCGGAGCGGTGCTGGCCGTCACGGGCCTCGCCGTCGCGGCGACGGCCGGCCTGCTGGACCGTGCTCCGGCCTCGTCCCGCTCCCGGGTGGTCGCCTCCGGCGAGGCGGCGGCCCCGGCGCGCGAGCCGGCGCACGACACGGCGGGCTGAGCGGGGCCGGGCGGGCCTTCCCGCCCGGCCCGCCCGCGGCCCGCCGTCAGCCGGACTCGCGCCAGCGGTTCGTGATCGGCAGGCGGCGGTCCTTGCCGAAGCCCTTCGCGGAGATCTTCGTGCCCGGCGGGTACTGCCGGCGCTTGTACTCGGCGGTGTCGACCATCCGGATCGTCCTCGCCACCATCTGCCGGTCGAAACCGGCGGCCACGATCGCCTCCAGGCCCTGGTCCTGGTCGACGTACAGCTCCAGGACGCGGTCCAGGACCTCGTAGTCCGGCAGCGAGTCGGTGTCGACCTGCCCCGGCCGCAGCTCCGCGCTCGGCGGCTTGAAGATCGAGTTCTCCGGGATCGGCGGGACCTGGCCCCGCTCCTCGGCCGCCCTGTTCCGCCACCGGGCGAGCGTGAAGATCCACGTCTTGTAGACGTCCTTGATGGGCCCGTACGCGCCCACGGAGTCGCCGTACAGCGTCGAGTAGCCCACCGCGAGCTCCGACTTGTTGCCCGGCGCGAGCACGAGCTGGCCCTCCTGGTTGGAGATGGCCATCAGCGTCGTCCCGCGCAGCCGCGACTGGAGGTTCTCCTCGGCCAGCCCGGTCAGACCGAGCGCGTCCATGTAGGCGTCGAACATCGGCTCGATGGCCACGGTCCGGTAGTTCAGTCCGGTACGCCGGGCCAGTTCGGCGGCGTCGTCCTTCGAGTGGTCCGAGGAGTACTTCGAGGGCATGGACACGCCGTACACGTTCGGCGCGCCCACCGCGTCGCACGCGATCGCCGCCACGAGGGCCGAGTCGATGCCCCCGGACAGACCGACCAGGACCCTGTCGAAGCCGTTCTTGGCGACGTACGCGCGCAGGCCCACCACCAGCGCCGAGTACACCTCCTCCGGGTCCTCCAGGCGCTCGGCGTAACCGCCCGTCAGCTCCGGCTCGTACGCCGGCACCGGGTCCTCGGAGAGGATCACGCGGTCGATGTGCAGCTTGTCGTCGACGACTCCGGCCGGCGCCTCGGCGGCCGGCGCCGCCGCGGGCAGGTCCAGGTCGAGCAGCATGCTGCCCTCGGAGAACTGCGGGGCCCGGGCTACGACTTCGCCGTTCTTGTCGCAGACGATCGAGTCACCGTCGTAGACCAGCTCGTCCTGGCCGCCGATCATCGCGACGTAGGCCGTCGTGCAGCCCGCCTCCTGGGCGCGCTTGCGGACCAGTTCGAGCCGGCTGTCGTCCTTGTGGACCTCGTAGGGCGAGGCGTTGATCGAAACCAGCAGACCCGCGCCGGCGGACCGGGCGGCCGGCACGCGCCCGCCGTCCTGCCACAGGTCCTCGCAGATGGCGAGGGCGACGTCGACGCCGCGCACCCGGACGACGGGCAGCGAGTCGCCCGGCACGAAGTACCGGAACTCGTCGAAGACGCCGTAGTTCGGCAGGTGGTGCTTGGCGAAGGACAGCGCGACCTCGCCGCGGTGCAGCACGGCGGCGGCGTCCTGCGGGGCGCCGGCGGGCTGGCCGTAGCGCGGCTGGGCCTTCTCGCAGCGGTCGAGGTAGCCGACGACGACGGGGATCTCCCCGAAGCCCTCGTCGGCGAGGCGCACCGCCAGCGCGCGGACGGCCTCGCGCGAGGCCTCGACGAAGGACGAACGCAGCGCGAGGTCCTCGACGGGGTAGCCGGTCAGCGCCATCTCGGGGAACGCCACGAGGTGGGCGCCCTGCCCGGCGGCGTGCCGGGTCCAGTGGACGATCGCTTCCGCGTTGCCGGCCAGGTCGCCGACGGTCGAGTCGATCTGATTCAGAGCGAGGCGTAGTTGAGGCACGCGCCCAGTCTAATCGTCTGTTTGACGCTATGTCCTGGGGGAGCCGGCAACGGCCGTCCGAATCCCTTGACCGGTGCCGCTCCGGACGGCGTCGAGGGACTCGGAACGCCGCGCGGCCGAGGCCCGGACCCGGAGCTCCGGCGTCCACCGGTGACCCCGTGCGGCGCCCCGGGCGCCGCGAAGTAGCGTTCACCCCACTATGCCGATTGCGTTTCTCCGCGGTACCCGGCCCGTCGCCGTCCTCCTCCTGCTCGGCGCCGCCGCGTACACCGCCTGGGTGCTCGAAGCCGTCCTCGCGACCGGCCTCGACCCCCTGCGCACGTACGTGAGCGAACTGGCGGCCGAGGACCAGCCGTTCGGCGGCCTGTTCCGGTCCACCGACCTCACGGCGGGCCTGCTGATCCTCGCGGGCGCGCTGTGGGCGTTCGCCGCGTACCGGCCGCGCGGGCTCTGGGACGTCACCGGCTGGGCGGCGCTCGCCCTCTTCGGCGCCGCGACCGCCGTCGACTCCCGGCTGCCGATGAGCTGCTCGACGACCTCGGACGCCGCCTGCGCGGCCCGCGAGGCGGCCGGGCTCGTGCCGGCGACCCACACGGCCCACACCTGGAGCAGCAGCGTCGCGTCGACCGCGGCGGTCGTCGGCGTCGTCGCGCTGACCGTCGCGGCGCGCCGCCGCCACGACCGCGGGTCCCTCCTCGCCCGTACCGGACCGGCCCTCGCGGCGGCCGAACTGGCGGCCACCGCCTGGACCCTGGCCTCCATCGCCGCCTTCGAGGCCGGCAACGGCACCTGGCTCCTCGGGGCCGGCCAGCGGCTCCAGGTCCTGATCGCGGCGGTCTGGCTCGTCCTGCTGGCGATGTCGGTGGCGCGCGAGAAGCTGTACGAGTGACCTCGACCGGACGTTTCCTCAGGATCGGCGGCACCGCGCACCACGTGGTCGTGGACGGCGACGGGCCCGTGTGCGTGCTGAGCGCCGGGCTCGGCATGAGCTGGTTCGACTGGGACCCCGTCGTGGCGCTGCTCGCGCCCTCGCGCACGGTCGTGCGGTTCGACCGCCCCGGCCACGGCCTGAGCGCCCCGGCGCCGGCCGGGACGCCGCCCACGGCCGACGGCGAGGCGCACCGCGTCGCCGCGGTGCTCGACGCGCTCGGCCTGCCCCCGCGCGGCGCACCCGTCACCGTCGTGGGGCACTCGGTCGCCGGGTTCCACGCGGAGGCGTTCGCCCGCCGGTACCCGGCCCGTACGGCCTCCCTCGTGCTCGTCGACTCCAGCGTCGAGGAACACGCGCGCACCCCCGCCGCCCCCGCCCTGCGCACCGCCGCGACGCGGGCGCTGGGCACGGCCCTGTCCGCCGCCGGGCTCCCGGCGGCGCTCGGACCGCTCGCCCGCGGCGCGGCGGTCCGCGCCGGCCGCGCGCACCCGGCGGGCGGCCCGGGCGGCGACCCCGCCCCCGCCCCGCTCGTACGCCGCTGCTACCGCACCTCCCGGGTCCTGCGCGGAGCGCTCCGGGAGAACACCCACTACCGGGCCGTCGCCGCCGGACTCCTCGCCCTGCGCGAGCGCCACCCGCTGCCCGACGGCGTCCCGGTCACGGTCCTGGCGGCGTACGACGGCCGCGGCGGAAGCGGTGCGACGCGCTGGCTCGAACGGCAGCGCGGCCTCGCGAGCACTCTCGGCGCCCGCTTCGAGGTGGCCGAGCCCGCCGGTCACCTGGTGATGCTGGACCGCCCGGACGCGGTGGTCCGGGCGGTCCTGGCGGCCGGCCCCTCCTAGGGGCGCCGGGCCGCGCCCCGCTCCTCGAGCAGATCGGCCATCAGCGCGATCTCGGACTCCTGGGCGTCGACCATGCCCTGCGCCAGGGACTTCTGCGGCCCCACCTCGCACCGCTCGGCGCAGCCCTTCGCCATCGTGACGCCGCCCTTGTGGTGGGCGGTCATCAGCCGCAGGAAGAGGATCTCGGCCTGCCGGCCGTCCGCCGCACGGAGCTCCGCCAGGTCGGCCCTGGTCGCCATGCCGGGCATCAGCGACCCGTCCCGTGCCTCGTGCGCCCCGTGGGCCCCGTGCCCGCCGTGCCCGGCTCCGCCCCCGGCCATCCAGGCCATCGGCTCGTCCGACGAGACCTTCGGCAGGCCCCACAGGTCGAGCCAGCCGAGCATCATGCCCCGCTGGTTGGCCTGGGTGTTGGCGATGTCGTACGCCAGCCTGCGCACGTCCTCGTCCTTCGTGCGGTCGCGCACGATGAACGACATCTCCACCGCCTGCTGGTGGTGCACGGACATGTCCCGGGCGAAGCCCGCGTCCGCGGAGTCCCCGGCGGGCGTACGGGAAGCCGGCGAACCGCCGTCCTCGCTCCCGCTCCCGGCGGCGACCGTGACGGCCCCCGCCGCGAAGAGCAGCGCGAGCACGACGGCCGTGAGGGCCGCCCCGTACGCACGCGTCATCACTGGGCCATTCCGCCCGTGCACGCCGCACCCGGCTCGGGCGTCTGCGGCCCCTGCACGTACTTCGTGAAGAACTGGTCGACCCGCGGGTCCGCGGCGCTGTCCACCGTCACCTGCTTGCCCCACGCGCTGAGCATGAGGGCGCCGGCCTGGTCCTTCACCGGGCTCATCAGGGAGTACGGGGTCTTGCCGACCTTCTCGGCGAGCTTCTCGACGTCCGCGTCGGCCGCCTTGTCGTTGTAGGTCACCCACACCGCGCCGTGCTCCAGCGAGTGCACCGCGTTGACCTTGGGGATCTCCTTCTTGTAGACGTCGCCCTCGCAGTTCATCCAGACCTGCGAGTGGTCGCCGCCCACCGGCGGGGTCATCGGGTACGAGACGTCCTTCGTGACGTGGTCGCGTCCGAGCTTCTTCGCGTCCCAGGACTTCTCCTGCTTCACGGGCGCCTTGGCCAGGGCGGTCTTGCGGTCCTTCTCCTCCGACTCCTGGAGGAGGACGAACGAGCCGAACCCGACGAGGCCGAGCACGACGACCGAGCTGATGCCGATCACCAGGAAGCGGTTTCTGCGCTCGCGGGCCTGTTCGGCGCGGCGCATCTCCTCTATTCGGGCCTTGCGGGACGCGTTCGCGGTCTTGTTGGAAGCCATGATGTGAGTCCTTCGTCCTGCTGAAAGTGTGTGGGGGTCGCGGAGGCAAGTACCGGGGGACGGGCGTCCCGGCTACGTCCGCATCACCTGAAGGACATGGCGTCCCGGCGCCCTGGCGAGTATGCCGGAACCGCGCGCCGGCCCGACGGCGGCCGGCGGTGCGAAGGGCTGCGGCTCGGCGGCGGCCGGCGTGGCCGGCGGCGGCACGGTGAGCACGGCGGGGGACAGGTGCGGGAAGACGCCGCAGTGCTGCGAGTCGTACGGGCAGACGTACGCGGGTCCGCCCCGCGCCTGCGGGGCGGCCGTCACTGTGGCCGCACTCCCGGTGGCCCCGGTTCCGTGGCCTTCCCGGGGCTCGGGGCTGATCGCCAGGCAGACGAAGAGCGCGGCGAGGAGCGTCGCCACGGCGCTCAGCAGCGCCATGGGACGTCCCATGCGCCTGGTGCGCCCGGTGCGGGATCGCCGCCGTCCCCCCATGGGCGGAAATCGTAGTGCGCCGCGGGGGCCCGTTGGCCATACGGGTCGCATCCCTTTGCGGCCGGTGGCACGGATTCCGCGGTGGGCTGATCGGCAACCCGCCGTTCATGGTGCAAATCGGATCCCGGCTGGGACGGGGCGGGAGGACGGGGCGGGCCGGACCCCGTGACCCGGTCGGTCACGAGGGGGCCGGGTCACGGGGTCCGAGCGTCAGCGCGGGGCGAAGCGGTGGGCCAGTGTGAAGGAGTGCCCGGCCGGGTCGGAGTACACGCGCTCGTCGCGCGGCCCGCTGTTGTCCTTGGTGTCCACGGGCCGCGCGCCCAGGCTTACGGCCTCGCGCTCCGCCTCGTCCATGTCACCGCGCTCCACCAGGATCCGCAGGTGTGCCTGCTGCGAGTCCTCCGGACGCGGCCAGCTCGGCGGCGCGTAACCGTGGTCGCGGCGGATGGCCATGAAGACGCCCTGCTGCCCCACGACCTCCACGAAATCCGGATTGGCACCGGTCCGTGCCTCCGCGTCCAGCAGGCCGGCGTAGAACTCCGCCAGCACCTCGGGCTCCGCGCAGTCCAGGACCAGAACGCTTCGCTTCGCGACCGTCATCTGCTCTCCCCAATACACCCGGGACGACCCCGATGTCCGCAGTGGGCCGGACGGCCCACTGACCCGCGTACCCGCCGCTTGCGGCGGCACACGGACCGTCACGCACGGCCGGACCGGTGGCATCACGCCGGGGGGAGCGGGTACCCGCTGCTCGCTGTCTCCGGTCGCGCGCGCGATCTGGGCGGGCGAGCCTGGGGATCGGCGACGACGAGAGAAAGAAGCCTCACAGTGAACAGCACGGAACACTCCGGAACGCAGGTCCTGGTGGAACTGACGGGCAGCTCCAAGGAGGACGCCAACGCCGTCTTCGGCGCGCTGTGCACCGCCTTCGAGTCCGACCGCGAGGCCGACGAGGAACTGCACAACGGCGTGAACGGGCGCCCGATGGTGTGGAGCGCCACGTACGACGTGTTCGGCGTCCGGGAGCAGGCCGCTCCCGCCCGCCTGACGGCGCCCGTCACCGTCACGCTCCAGGGCGGCTACCGGGCGGTGGAGCAGGTGCGCGAGCAGCTCGCGGCGGCGTTCGCCGTCCAGGAGGAGGGCTCGGCGTCCGGCGACCAGGAGAAGGAGCTCCAGCTCCGTCTGGAGAGCGGACCCGGGACCTCGCCATGACGGACGGGCCCGGCGGGCCCGCCGGGACGGGCGGGACGGACTCCGGGAGCGGGAGAGGACGCCGGGCGACGGACAAGCTGCTGCGCGGCCGTCACGAGACGGAGGAGGAGCGGGCGGACCGGCTCTGGGTGGAGCTGCTCCAGGAGCTGCGGGTCGCCCAGACCGGCGTACAGGTGCTCTTCGGCTTCCTGCTGACCGTCGTCTTCCAGCCCCGGTACACCGAGCTGTCCCGTACCGACCACGGCATCTACGTCGTCACGGTCGTGCTGGGCGCCGCGACGGTCGGCGCGCTCGTCGGCCCGGTGTCGTTCCACCGTCTGGTCACCGGCCGGCGGATCAAGCCGCAGACGGTCCTGTGGGCCTCGCGGCTGACCGTCGTCGGACTGGTGCTGATGCTGTGCACGATGGCGTCCGCGCTGCTGCTGATCCTGCGCGTGGCCCTGCACGACACCACCGCGCTGTGGCTGGTCGGCGCTCTGGTGCTGTGGTTCGTCCTGTGCTGGTTCGTACTGCCCGTCTGGGCCCGGCACGCCAGTGCGGGCAGGGACTGACCGAAGTCACTCCCTGCCCGCACCGGTGCGCGGCCCTGCCCGGCCCCGCGTGATCCGTGCCGCCGCGCCTACGCGGCGCCGCCGCGAGCGCTGCCCGCGCCGCTGCCGCCGTAGGACCGGCGGCGCGCCTGCGCCGGAGCGCTGCGGCGCCCGCGCTGCGAGGACGCACTGCGGGCCGGGCGCTCCCTGACGGGCGACGAGATGACGACCGGTACGCCGGAGGGCGCCTGCGCACCGGTGATCCGGCTCAGCTCGGCGTCGCCGGAACGCACCTGGGCGGTGTGCGGGGTGATGCCCGCGGCCTGCATCAGGCGGGTCATCTCGCGGCGCTGGTTGGGCTGCACCAGCGTGACGACGCTGCCGGACTCGCCCGCGCGGGCGGTACGGCCGCCCCGGTGCAGGTAGTCCTTGTGGTCGGTCGGCGGGTCGACGTTGACCACGAGGTCGAGGTTGTCGACGTGGATGCCGCGGGCCGCGACGTTGGTCGCCACCAGCACGGTCACGTGCCCGCTCTTGAACTGGTCGAGCGTGCGCGTGCGCTGCGGCTGCGACTTGCCGCCGTGCAGCGCGGCCGCCCGTACGCCGCTGGCCAGCAGGTCCCGGGTCAGCCGGTCCACGGCGTGCTTGGTGTCCAGGAACATGATCACCTTGCCGTCGCGGGCGGCGATCTCGGTGGCCGTGGCCTGCTTGTCGGCCGGGTGGACGTGCAGCAGGTGGTGCTCCATCGTCGTGACCGCGCCCTGCGACGGGTCGACCGAGTGGACCACCGGGTCGGTCAGGTAGTTGCGTACCAGCTTGTCGACATTGCGGTCCAGGGTGGCCGAGAACAGCATCGTCTGGCCCTCCGGCGCGACCTGCTGGAGCAGCTCGGTGACCTGGGGCATGAAGCCCATGTCGGTCATCTGGTCGGCCTCGTCCAGCACCGTGATCTTCACCTGGTCCAGGCGGCAGTCACGGCGGTCGATGAGGTCCTTGAGCCGGCCCGGGGTGGCCACGACGACCTCGGCCCCGGTGCGCAGCGCGCCGGCCTGGCGGCCGATCGACATGCCGCCGACCACCGTGGCGAGCCGCAGCCGCACGGCGCGGGCGTAGGGCGTCAGGGCGTCCGTGACCTGCTGGGCGAGCTCACGGGTGGGGACGAGCACCAGGGCCAGCGGCTGACGCGGCTCGGCGCGCTTTCCGGCCGTCCTGGCCAGCAGCGCGAGCCCGAAGGCCAGCGTCTTGCCGGAGCCGGTGCGCCCGCGTCCCAGGACGTCGCGTCCGGTCAGCGTGTTGGGCAGGGTGGCGGCCTGGATTGGGAACGGCACCGTCACGCCCTGGGCGGTCAGCGCCGACAGCAGGGCCGCGGGCATGTCCAGCTGGTCGAAGGCCTCGACCGCCGGAAGCGCCGGCGAGGTGCCGACCGGCAGGGCGAACTCGCCCTGGGGCGCCGAGGAGCGGCGCTGCGGGGAGCGGCCGGAGTAGCCGGAAGAACGGCTGGGGGCGGCGGGGCGGAAGCGCTCGCCGCGGTCGCTGGTGCGGCCGGCGTGGTTGCCGCCGGCGCGGGTGCGGGCGAATCGTTCACGGTCGTTGGAGCGTGCTGCGCGGTTCATGTGAACCTTCCTCGATGGGCACGTATCGAGGAATTCCGGGCAGCGGTCACCACGAGAGTGACTGTGCAAGGAATCGCAAGAACGAGCCGGTAATTTAAAAGCCGAAATGAAGCCGGTGAAAAGGTTTGAATTCCTTCTGGCCGGGAGCTTCGAAGTGGCTGCAGTCCGCGCGGAGAAAGTGCGGACGGGGCGGGGCGACGAGAATCGTGGCCGACCGCTCAGGAGTCGGCCGCGCTATAGGGGCGGCCGAGTCGGGGCAACGATTCAAAGCAACGAGACGGGGCCCGCACCCTCAGGTGCGGGCCCCGACCGTGTAGTACGCGTCAGCGTCAGGCGGGAACGATGTTCTCGGCCTGCGGGCCCTTCTGGCCCTGCGTGACGTCGAAGGTCACCTTCTGGCCTTCCTGAAGCTCACGGAAGCCCTGGGTGGCGATGTTGGAGTAGTGGGCGAAGACGTCAGCGCCGCCACCCTCCTGCTCGATGAAGCCGAAACCCTTTTCGGCGTTGAACCACTTCACGGTGCCAGAAGCCATGTCAATTCTCCTTTGGAGCAGTGCCGGAGACCGCCGTGTGCGGACTCCGAGTCGCGTTGCCGCGATGATTGCCCCGTCCGGAAACAAAGCACCGGAAATACGAAAGTGCGCCCGCAACAGAGAGTCGCGGGAGCACTTGAAGTTTGGGAACCACAACTGCAACTGAGATCAACAGTAGCACGGAGAGGCCGCCGCGCCAGGGGGCTTTCGTCACATCGGCCGTGGCGCCATAAACCCTCTACGCACGCCGCTTTAAATTCTGCAGCTGCCGCACTAGGTATTTTGCTCGCGCAGTTGCTCGTTGATGCGCAGGGCGTCTTCCAGCTGGTCCTCGAGGATCACGATGCGGCAGGCGGCGTCGATGGGCGTGCCCTGGTCGACCAGTTCCCGGGCGCGGGCGGCCACGCGGAGCTGGTAGCGGGAGTAGCGGCGGTGGCCGCCCTCCGAACGCAACGGGGTGATCAGCCGTGCTTCGCCGATGGCCCGCAGGAACGCGGGGGTGGTGCCGATCATCTCGGCGGCCCGGCCCATGGTGTAGGCGGGGAAGTCGTCGTCGTCGAAGCGGTCGGCCTTGGTGGTCCGATGGGTCTGAGCGGTCACTTGCACCATCTTCTGTAGCGCGCGGGGCGGACACTACGAGTGTGGCATGTCTGCTGCGGCGGTGGCAGATTTTCGTCTCCCGGCGCCCGGGCCCGGGTCCGCACCGGCGTGCCGCGGGCACTATGGAGGAAGCGGCGGTGAGGCGGACACGGGCGTTCACCCGCGCGGCGCCGGGTGTCGGCCCCAGGGGCCGCAACGTGTTGGTAACCGTGTGGTGGGATGCTCAGGTGCCCCGACGTGCGCCCGAGGCGTGGGGGGCAGGCGGCTCGACCGGCAAGGATGGGTAGGAAGACCAGATGGATAAGCAGCAGGAGTTCGTGCTCCGTACGCTCGAGGAGCGCGACATCCGGTTCGTGCGCCTGTGGTTCACCGACGTGCTCGGCTTCCTGAAGTCGGTCGCGGTGGCCCCGGCCGAGCTGGAGCAGGCGTTCGACGAGGGCATCGGCTTCGACGGCTCCGCGATCGAGGGCTTCGCCCGCGTGTACGAGTCGGACATGATCGCCAAGCCGGACCCGGGCACCTTCCAGATCCTGCCGTGGCGCGCCGAGGCCCCCGGCACGGCCCGGATGTTCTGCGACATCCTGATGCCGGACGGCTCGCCGTCCTTCGCGGACCCCCGTTACGTGCTGAAGCGCATCCTCGCCAAGACCTCGGACCTCGGTTTCACCTTCTACACCCACCCCGAGATCGAGTTCTTCCTGCTGAAGAACAAGCCGCTCGACGGCACCCGGCCCACCCCGGCCGACAACTCGGGCTACTTCGACCACACCCCGCAGAACGTCGGCATGGACTTCCGCCGCCAGGCGATCACCATGCTCGAGTCCATGGGCATCTCGGTCGAGTTCAGCCACCACGAGGGCGCCCCCGGCCAGCAGGAGATCGACCTCCGTTACGCCGACGCCCTGTCGACGGCCGACAACATCATGACGTTCCGCCTCGTCATGAAGCAGGTGGCGCTGGAGCAGGGCGTCCAGGCGACCTTCATGCCGAAACCGTTCTCCGAGTTCCCCGGCTCGGGCATGCACACGCACCTCTCCCTCTTCGAGGGCGACCGCAACGCCTTCTACGAGTCGGGCTCCGAGTACCAGCTCTCCAAGGTCGGCCGGTCCTTCATCGCGGGCCTCCTCAAGCACGCCGCGGAGATCTCCGCCGTCACCAACCAGTGGGTGAACTCCTACAAGCGCATCTGGGGCGGCTCCACCCGCACGGCCGGCTCCGGCGGCGAGGCCCCCTCGTACATCTGCTGGGGCCACAACAACCGCTCGGCACTGATCCGCGTCCCGATGTACAAGCCCGGCAAGACCGGCTCGGCGCGGGTCGAGGTCCGCTCGATCGACTCCGGCGCGAACCCGTACCTGACGTACGCCGTCCTGCTCGCCGCCGGCCTCAAGGGCATCGAGGAGGGCTACGAGCTCCCGCCGGGCGCCGACGACGACGTCTGGGCCCTGTCCGACGCCGAGCGCCGCGCGATGGGCATCGAGCCCCTCCCGCAGAACCTCGGCGAGGCCATCGCCCTGATGGAGCGCAGCGAACTGGTCGCCGAGACGCTGGGCGAGCACGTCTTCGACTTCTTCCTGCGCAACAAGAAGCAGGAGTGGGAGGAGTACCGCTCCGAGGTCACCGCCTTCGAGCTCCGCAAGAACCTGCCGGTGCTGTAACCGCAGGTCAGCGCACGCTTTGCGCTTGAGCGACCCTCCGGGCCGGCACCGTCACGGTGCCGGCCCGGAGGCGTCTCGGCAGCGCCGCGGCCGCGGCGGGTGGTCAGCCGAAGAGCCAGCGGGTCTGGCTGTAGACGCCCTTGCCGAAGCCGAACGCGGCCACCGGCGCGACGCGGAAGACCACCGCCCGGTCGCCCTCGCCGTAGAACGCCCCGTCGCGTACGTCGAAGTGCCAGTCCGGGCCGTACTTCTCCTCGTACGCCGCTGCCAGGCGCCGCAGGCGCCGCTCGTCGCTCTCCCGCACCGCCTTGCCCTCCACCACCAGGTCGAAGCCCTCGCGCAGGGTGTTCGCGCCGGTGGTGAGGACGACGTGCGGGTTGCGGGCCAGGTTCTTCGCCTTGCGTTCCGCCGGGCCCGTGCAGAAGTACAGGGCCTCGTCCTGCCAGACGGCCAGCAGCGGGGTGACGTGCGGGCGGCCGTCCGGGCGTACGGTCGTCAGCCAGAACAGCTCGGCCCGCGCCAGGCGCGGGACCGCCTCGGACCACGGGGTGGCGCTGGCGTCCTGCTCGCTGTAGCGGCTGTCCAGGTCCGTGCGCGGCTCCGGAGTGTCCTGGTCCTCGTGGCCTTCCATGGTGTCCGCCTCTCGCTCCCGGTCCGTCTTTCGTCCAGTACATCCCACGAAGGCAGACCGGGAGCGGGAGCGAAACTCAGCGGACGGGCGGCGCGGGCCTCGTCGTGACCGGCGCCGGGCCCACCGGCTGCCACGCCGGGTCCCCGCCGCCGCTCCAGTGCAGGCGGCCGTCGAGCGCCACCGCAGCGACGGACGGGTGGCCCGCCGTGTCCGTGGTGACCGCCGGCGCCCCGCCGAAGAGGAAGCCGCCCCGGCTCCAGTGGAGTGCGACGGCGCCGCCGGCCGGCAGCTCGGCCGTCCCCAGGCGCCCCGAGCCGTCCCGGGCGGCCAGCAGTGCGCCCGCGGCGGCCACCGCGCCGTGGCCGGCCCGGCCGCCCAGGTCGTCGACCGTGCCGGCCGGGGCCGCGGCGGGCACCGCACCCGTCGCGGAACCGGCGGCGAAGCGGACCGTGAGGACGTCGCCGGAGCCCGGCTTGCGGAAGTACAGGCGTACGCCGTCGCCGTCCGTCCGGACGGTGGGCGGCAGCGGCGTCGCGGGCAGGGCGGTGGGCACCGGGCCGCGCAGGGGGCCGCCGGGCGCGTCCTGGGACCAGACGACGGTCGAGGTGAGCGTCTGGGCGAAGACGTAACCGCGGCCCTCGCCGTCGACGGCGGTCGTCGGGTCGCCGAACACCTGCTGCCCGCCCAGCGTCCGCCAGGGGCCCCAGCCGCCGTCGGGCAGCTGCGTACGGGAGCTGAGGGCGTGGCCGCCGTCCCGCAGGTACACGGTGGCGCGGCCCGCGCGGTCCACCGTCACCGCCGGGGCGCTGATGTCCAGCGAGCCGGGCGCGTGCGGGGAGTGCGGCATGCCGAGGGACTGCCAGGGGCCGAAGGCGCCGCCCGCCGCGCTCTGCACGGCGGTGACGACGTCCCGGCGGTAGCCGCCCGGGCCGTCGAACGAGGTGCGGGTGCCGAACAGGGCTATGCGGCCGTCGGGCAGCCGCTCCGACGTGATGCCGCTGTCCAGGCCGGTTCCGCCGAGCAGCGCCGGACCGGTCCAGGCCGGCCGGGAACCGGCCTTCGCGCCCGGCGCGCGGTGCCAGACCGCGAGGCGGGTGTCCAGTACGGAGAACGCCCACAGTTCGCCCTCCCGTGCCCCGCTCTGGAGCCAGGAGGTGCTGGTGTTGCGCGAGTGGCGTATGCCGTAGACCCAGCCGGGCCCCGTGGGCCGCCCCGCCACCTTGCGGTCGCCGCAGCCGGCCTCCGCGTCGCAGTAGTTGTCGGGGTAGTCGGTCCAGGCGTACGTCTTCAGCGTCTCCAGCTTCTCGCGCACGGCGTCCGGGCCGAGGACGTGCGGCAGGCTGCCGTTGAGGTAGCCCAGGTAGTTCTGCACCGTGAAGTGGGGGCGGTCGCCGCGCCGGCCGTACTCGGTGAGCGCCAGCTGGGCGAACCGGGCGCCGTACATGTGGTCCTGGTGGTCGGGGAGCATGTGCGCCGTGGCCTCGCGGCCGTTCGTCGGGTCGAGCATCCGCACGTGCGTCGGCCGGAAGCGCTCCAGCAGGCCGGTGATCGTCCGGACGACGTCGTCCCTGGTGTACGAGAAGTCCTCCGGCACCGGCGTGCCCGACGACAGCTCCGACTCCAGCCGCTCCACCCGGCCGTCCCACAGCCCGTGCAGGCTGTGCGGGCGGTCCGCCGCGCTGGCGCCCGCCTCGTGGAGCTGCACCCAGACCAGGCTCACCTCGGGGCGCGCCTTCAGGGTGTCCAGCTCCGCCCAGCCGCCGCCGTCCGTACGGATCGCGGAGCGCTGCCAGGGGCTGGTGCGGTCCCCGGTGGCCATCCGGGCGTACGCGGCGCGTATGCCGTTCTGGCGGGCCTCGGCGTACCGCACCTTGTCGGGGGCCGGGAGCGGGACGCCCTCGTTCGCGCCGCCGCGGAAGGAGTTGACGCCGTCCGCCTCGCCCGCCGTCAGGTAGACCGAGGTCAGGCTGTGACCGGTGCGCACCGACTGGCTGAGGTCGGGGTTCATGAAGAACAGGTCGTCGTCCGGGTGGGAGACGATCTGCATCACGGACTCACCGGCGGCCCGCACCGGCCCGGCCTTCCCGGCCCCGCCGTCCGCCTGCCCCCGGTCGCCCGCCACCGTCCGGGCCGCCTGGGGGGCGGGCGCCGCGAGGGGAACGGCGGGACGGGCGAGCTGGATGCCCGTCACCGTCAGCAGCAGCGTCGAGAGGACGACGCTGGGCAGAGCGCGGCGCGGCAGGCGGAAGGTACTGAGGGCCCTGGGCGGCATAGGAAACGTGCTTTCGGTGTGCGATGGGGCTGGTACGGGAAGGGGTGCGCCCAGGACGGCGCTGATCATCGCGCTGACTGTGGAGCAGAAGTGAAGAGGGTTTCACGTGGGGTCCGGTTCACCCCCGCCCGGAACCCGTGATGTTGCGGATCTCACTGGCCTTTCGCGTCACAGGACCGGCCGGCGGACGGGCCCCGCGCGCCGGGCCGCGGGCCGTCCCGCGGCTCCTGCGGATAGGCTCGTGAGCCGGACCTTGACCGGACGGTTGTACGGACCGTGGGACGGCCGGAGCGGGAGGCAGAATGTCGGCGCCGGGGCGCAGGAGCAGTACTTTCACGCGGCTGCTGCGGCACGGTTTCACGGATCCGTCCGCCGCCGAGCGGCTCCTCGGCGCCCCCGAGCTGGCCGCCGTGCGCAACGACGCAGTGCTGCTCGACGCGCTCGGCGCGACCGCCGATCCCGACCTGGCGCTCCTCGGGCTCGTACGGCTCGCGGAGGCGCAGGACCCGGCCGGGCGGCGGGTGCTGCTCGACACCCTCGTCACCGCCAAGCCCATGCGCGACCGGCTGCTCGGTGTGCTCGGCGCCTCGGAGGCGCTCGGCGACCACCTGGCCCGGCACCCGCGCGACTGGCAGGCCCTGGTCACGTACGAGGCGGCCGACCTCCACCCGGGCGTCGCGGACTTCGAGCGCGGTCTCGCCGACGCCACCGACCCGGTGGCGCTGCGGGTCGCGTACCGGCGCTGCCTGCTGTCGATCGCCGCGCGGGACGTCTGCGGCACGACCGACGTCGCCCAGGCCGCCGCCGAGCTGGCCGACCTGGCGACGGCGACCCTGCGGGCGGCGCTCGCCATGGCCTGCGCCGCCGCGCCGGAGGACGCCGCCGTGTGCCGGCTCGCGGTCGTCGCGATGGGCAAGTGCGGCGGTCACGAGCTGAACTACGTCTCCGACGTGGACGTGATCTTCGTGGCGGAGGCGGCGGAGGGGGCAAGGGGCGACGAGGACAAGGCGCTGCGCGCGGCGACCCGCCTCGCCTCGCACCTCATGCGCATCTGCTCCGAGACGAACATCGAGGGCACGATCTGGCCCGTCGACGCGAACCTGCGGCCCGAGGGCCGCAACGGGCCGCTGGTACGGACCCTCTCCAGCCACCTCGCGTACTACCAGCGGTGGGCGAAGACCTGGGAGTTCCAGGCGCTGCTCAAGGCGCGGCCGGTCGCCGGGGACACCGCGCTGGGCGAGGCGTACGTCGAAGCGGTGTCGCCACTGGTGTGGCAGGCCGCCGAGCGCGAGAACTTCGTCGCCGACGTGCAGAAGATGCGCCGCCGCGTCGTCGACAACATCCCGGCGGCGCAGATCGACCGCGAGCTGAAGCTCGGGCCGGGCGGACTGCGGGACGTCGAGTTCGCCGTACAGCTGCTCCAGCTCGTGCACGGGCGCAGCGACGCGACGCTGCACGGGGGCTCGACGCTGGGGGCGCTCCAGGCGCTCTCGGCGGGCGGGTACGTGGGGCGGGCGGACGCCGTGCAGCTCGACGAGGCGTACCGCTTCCTGCGGGCCATGGAGCACCGCATCCAGCTCTACCGGCTGCGCCGCACGCACCTCGTACCGCAGGACGAGGCCGACCTGCGGCGGCTCGGGCGCTCGCTCGGGATGCGCACGGACCCCGTCGCCGAGCTCAACCGGGCCTGGCGGCGGCACGCGTCGGTGGTGCGCCGGCTGCACGAGAAGATCTTCTACCGCCCGCTGCTCGACGCGGTCGCGCAGCTGGCCCCCGGCGAGATCCGGCTCAGCCCCAAGGCGGCGGGACAGCGTCTGGAGGCGCTCGGGTACGCCGACCCGGCGGCCGCCCTGCGGCACCTGGAGGCCCTGTCGTCCGGGGTGACGCGCAAGGCGGCCATCCAGCGGACGCTGCTGCCGGTGCTCCTCGGCTGGTTCGCGGACTCCGCCGACCCGGACGCCGGTCTGCTGGGCTTCCGGAAGGTGTCCGACGCGCTGGGCAAGACGCCGTGGTACCTGCGGCTGCTGCGGGACGAGGGCGCGGCGGCCGAGAACCTGGCGCGGGTCCTCTCGGCCGGCCGGCTCGCCCCCGACCTGCTGCTGCGGGCCCCGGAGGCGGTGGCCCTGCTCGGCGACCCCGAAGGGCTCAGGCCGCGCGGGCGGGCGCACCTGGAGCAGGAGGTGCTGGCGGCGGTCGGGCGCGCGGACGGGGCGGAGGCGGCGGTCGCGGCGGCGCGCGGGGTGCGGCGGCGGGAGCTGTTCCGTACCGCCGCCGGCGACCTCGTCGGCTCGTACGGAACCGAGGAGAGCCCGGCCGAACAGGACCCGGGCGCGCTGGTCGACCGCGTCGGCAACGCCCTGACCGACCTGAACGCCGCCACGCTGGCCGGGGCGCTGCGGGCCGCCGTGCGGGCGGGGTGGGGCGACCGGCTGCCGACCCGGTTCGCGATCATCGGCATGGGGCGCTTCGGCGGCCACGAGCTGGGTTACGGGTCCGACGCGGACGTGCTCTTCGTGCACGAGCCGTGGGAGGACGCGGACGAGCAGGAGGCGGCCCGGGCGGCGAACACGGTGGTCGCCGAGATGCGGCGGCTGCTCCTGCTGCCCACGTCCGACCCGCCGCTGCTGATCGACGCGGATCTGCGGCCGGAGGGCAAGAGCGGGCCGATGGTGCGGACGCTGGCGTCCTACGCGGCGTACTACCGGCGGTGGTCGCTGACCTGGGAGAGCCAGGCGCTGCTGCGCGCGGAGCCGATGGCGGGCGACGCGGACCTCGGGCGGCGGTTCGTCGAGCTGGTCGATCCGCTGCGGTACCCGAAGGCGGGGCTCGGCGAGGACGCGGTGCGCGAGATCCGGCGGCTCAAGGCGCGGATGGAGTCGGAGCGGCTGCCGCGCGGCGCGGACCCGACGCTGCACGCGAAGCTGGGCCGGGGCGGCCTGAGCGACGTCGAGTGGACGGTCCAGCTGCTGCAGATGCGGCACGGAGCGGAGGTGCCGGGCCTGCGGACCACCCGTACGCGTGAGGCCCTGGCGGCGGCGCGCGAGGCGGACCTCATCGCGGCGGACGACGCGGCGGTCCTCGACGAGGCGTGGGTCCTCGCGACCCGCGTCCGCAACGCCGTGATGCTGGTGCGGGGGCGGCCGGGCGACACGTTCCCCTCGGACGGGCGGGAACTGGGAGCGGTGGCCCGGTACCTGGGGTACGAGGCCGGGCACGTCGGGGACATGCTCGACGACTACCGGCGTACGACGCGGCGCGCGCGAGCGGTCGTCGAGGAACTGTTCTACGGGTCCTGACCCTCGTGCCGTCCGCGCCCGGCGGACCGGGGGACGGGCGCGGCACGGGACACCGGGCCGCGCCCCGCGGCGTTACGCAGAGGGCCGCATGGGCCAGGGGCGGCGGCCCGTCCGGGGCCGGGACGCGTCCTCGGCGACGAGCCTCGGGAGGCGGCTCGGCAGCGCTCCGTACCAGGCGCAGCTCAGGGCGTAGCCGAACGCGAGGCAGAGCAGGCCGCCGACGGCGTCGAGCCAGAAGTGGTTGGCGGTGGCGACGATGACCACCAGGGTCACCGTCGGGTAGAGCAGCCCGAGGACCTTGGCCCACGGCACGGTGGCCAGGGCGAAGATCGTCACGCCGCACCACAGGGACCAGCCGACGTGCATCGAGGGCATGGCGGCGTACTGGTTCGACATGTTCTTGAAGTTGCCCGAGGCCATCGAGCCCCAGGTCTGGTGCACCAGGACCGTGTCGATGAAGCTCTGCCCGTTCATCAGGCGCGGCGGCGCCAGAGGATACAGGTAGTAGCCGAGCAGGGCGATTCCCGTAGTCGCGAAGAGGACGAGGCGGGTGGCGGCGTAACGGCCGGGATGGCGGCGGAAGAGCCAGACCAGCACGCCGATGGTGACGACGAAGTGCAGGGTCGCGTAGTAGTAGTTCATCGACACGATCAGCCATGTCACCGAGTTGACCGCGCGGTTGACCGTCTCCTCGACGGCGATGCCCAGACCCTGCTCGGCCTTCCAGATCCAGTCCGCGTTGCGCAGGGCCGCGGCCTTCTGTTCCGGCACCGCGTTGCGGATCAGCGAGTACGTCCAGTAACTCACCGCGATCAGCAGGATCTCGAACCAGATGCGCGGGTGGCGCGGTGCGCGCAGCCGGCTCAGAGCAGCGGACCGGGGGGACGGCTTCCGCTGCTCTTCGTCCACCTCGGGTGAGAGGTCGGTGGCCGTCCGGCCTTCCAGAGTCTTCACGGTCGCGTCACCCATGGGGAGAGAGTCTGCCAGATGAGCACCACCCTTCCGATCATCCTCCGGTCGGGTGACGCGTGCACGTGCTGAGGGCTAGGGCCGGGGCCCCGAAGCCGTTGAACCTCGTACTACCAGCTCGGGCATGAAAACGAACTCGCTGTGCGGCGCCGGGGTCCCGCCGACCTCTTCGAGGAGCGTGCGGACCGCCGCCTGCCCCATCGCCGTCACCGGCTGGCGGATCGTCGTCAGGGGCGGGTCGGTGAACGCTATGAGGGGCGAGTCGTCGAAGCCGACCACCGAGATGTCGCGCGGTACGTCCAGTCCCAGGCGGCGGGCGGCGCGGATCGCCCCCAGCGCCATCATGTCGCTGGCGCACACGATGGCGGTGCAGCCCCGTTCGATCAGGGCCGAGGCGGCGGCCTGACCGCCCTCCAGCGTGTAGAGGGAGTGCTGGATCAGCTCCTCCGCCTCCTCCGGGCTCAGACCCAGCCGCTCGCGCACGGCCGAGCGGAACCCCTCGATCTTGCGGAGTACGGGCACGAACCGCTTCGGGCCGACGGCCAGGCCGATGCCGGTGTGGCCCAGCGACGCCAGGTGCGTCACGGCCAGCCGCATCGCGGCCCGGTCGTCCGGGGAGATGAAGGGGGCCTGGACCTTCGGCGAGAAGCCGTTGACCAGGACGAAGGGGACGCCCTGCGCCCGCAGCTGCTCGTAGCGCTGCATGTCGGCGGTGGTGTCGGCGTGCAGCCCCGAGACGAAGATGATGCCGGAGACCCCGCGGTCCACCAGCATCTCGGTGAGCTCGTCCTCGGTGGAGCCGCCGGGAGTCTGGGTGGCCAGGACCGGTGTGTACCCCTGGCGGGTCAGGCCCTGGCCGATGACCTGGGCCAGCGCGGGGAAGATCGGGTTCTCCAGCTCGGGGGTTATGAGGCCCACCAGACCGGCGCTGCGCCGGCGCAGGCGTACGGGCCGCTCGTATCCGAGGACGTCGAGCGCGGCGAGTACGGATTCGCGGGTGGCCGCGGCAACCCCCGGCTTGCCGTTGAGCACGCGGCTGACCGTCGCTTCACTGACCCCCGCCTGGGCTGCGATGTCGGCAAGCCGTGCGGTCATGGGAGTGGACTGTACCGGTCGCATGTCAGATTGCCCACCAAGCGCACGAATCGGCCGGGAGGGTGACCGTGCCGCCGTCCTCGGCGGGGGCCTCGGAGGCGAGCAGCAGACGGCCGGGCAGGGGGACTTCGGCCGGGCGGTCCGTGGTGTTGAGGGTGCAGACGAAGCCGGGCCGCCCGAACACGAGCAGCCCGTCCGGACCGCCTCCCGGGGGCTGCTCCCAGGTCATCGGACCGTCGCCGAGGCCCGCCAGGTCGCGGCGCAGGGCCAGCGCCGAGCGGTAGAGCTCCAGGGTCGACCCGGGGTCCCCGGTCTGGGCCTCGGCGGTCAGGCACTTCCAGGAGTCGGGCTGCGGCAGCCAGGAGGGGGCCGCGTCCGGCGGGGAGAAGCCGTACGGCGGCGAGCCGCCCGACCAGGGCATCGGCACCCGCGCCCCGTCGCGCAGCCCGTCCTGGCCGTCGGTGCGGAAGAACGACGGGTCCTGGCGGACCTCGTCCGGCAGGTCGGTGACCTCGGGCAGCCCCAGCTCCTCGCCCTGGTAGAGGTACGCCGACCCGGGCAGAGCCAGCATCAGCAGCGCCGCCGCGCGGGCCCGGCGCAGACCCAGGGCCTCGTCCCCGCCGCCGTACCGGGTGACGTGGCGGACCACGTCGTGGTTGGACAGCACCCAGGTGGTGGCCGCGCCGACCAGGGCGGTCGCGGCCAGCGACGTCTCGATCACGGCCCGCATCGCCCGCGCGTCCCACGGGCAGTTCAGGAACTGGAAGTTGAACGCCTGGTGCAGCTCGTCGGGGCGTACGTACAGGGCGAGCCGCTCGGGGGAGGGGGCCCACGCCTCGGCGACGCCGATGCGTTCCCCCTCGTACGAGTCGAGCAGCCGGCGCCAGGAGCGGTGGATGTCGTGGACGCCGTCCTGGTCGAAGAACGGCAGGACCTGCGAGCCGATCATCTTGGCCTGCTCCCGGGCGCCGATGTCGGGCAGGCCCTCCGCCTTGACCATGCCGTGGGCGACGTCGATCCGGAAGCCGTCCACGCCCAGGCCCAGCCAGAAGCGCAGGATCGAGTCGAACTCCTCGTGGACCTCGGGGTTGTGCCAGTTCAGGTCGGGCTGCTGGGGCGCGAACAGGTGCAGGTACCAGTCGCCGTCGGGCGTGCGGGTCCACGCGGGGCCGCCGAAGACGGACTCCCAGTCGTTCGGCGGGAGTTCCCCGCCGCCGCGGCCGGGACGGAAGACGTAACGGTCGCGGGCCGGACCGCCCTGGTCGTCGGCGAGGGCGGCGCGGAACCACGCGTGCTGGTCGGAGGTGTGGTTCGGCACGATGTCGACGATCACACGGAGGTTCAGCGCGTGCGCCGCGTTGATCAGTGCGGCCGCGTCGTCGAGGGTGCCGAAGAGCGGGTCGACGGTGCGGTAGTCGGCAACGTCGTAGCCGCCGTCCGCCTGCGGCGAGGCGTAGAAGGGGGTCAGCCAGACCGCGTCGGCGCCGAGGGCCGCCACGTGGGGGAGGCGCTCACGGATTCCGCGCAGGTCGCCGACGCCGTCGCCGTCGCTGTCGGCGAAGGAGCGCACGTAGACCTGGTAGATGACGGCGTCCCGCCACCAGCCGCGCTCCGGCGCCGTCCGGGTGGGGGCGAGCTCCTGCGTCATGAAAGGTCCCTCTCGTACGGGGCGGCCTGCCCGGGTGGTCACTACGAGATCAACGCGGGTGCACCTCGAAAGTAACAGGGCTGCAAGTCCTTGCGGGAGTCGTTGCAGGGTGCCCCGCAGCCCCGCTAACCCGGGCCCGGCCCGTCTGACAAGGGGTTCGACGGCAACCGTGAGGACACGCAGATGTAACGATCGGCTGCTCTTGCGGAAATTCCTCGCAAGCTCTTTCGGACTTCTTTCATCCTTGTTACGTTCCTCGACGACCCGGCGCCGCGACGGAGCGGTTCGGCAGTTGAAGGAGTTCAGATGCGACGTGGCATAACGGCCACCGCCCTGGTCGCGACCCTGGCGCTCGCGGCGACCGCATGCGGCGGAGACAGCGGCGAGAACGGTGACAAGAAGGCTTCGGGCAAGCTGTCCGGCACCGTCACCTGGTGGGACACCTCCACCGTCGGCAGTGAGGACAAGGTCTTCAAGAAGCTGGCGGAAGGCTTCGAGAAGAAGCACCCGGGCGTCGACGTCAAGTACGTCAACGTCCCCTTCGGTGAGGCGCAGAACAAGTTCAAGAACGCCGCTCAGTCCGGCTCCGGCGCCCCCGACGTGATCCGCTCGGAGGTCGCCTGGACCCCCGAGTTCGCGGACCTCGGCTACCTCGCCCCGCTGGACGGCACCGCCGCCCTCAAGGACGACAAGGACTTCCTCGCGCAGGCCGCTGCGAGCACCAAGTACAAGGGCAAGACGTACGCCGTGCCGCAGGTCATCGACTCGATGGGCCTCTTCTACAACGAGAAGATCTTCAAGGACGCCGGCGTCGAGGTGCCCGAGACGATCGACGAGCTGAAGACCGCCTCGAAGAAGATCAAGGACAAGACCGGCAAGACCGGCCTCTACCTGCGCGGCGACGACGCGTACTGGTTCCTGTCCTTCCTCTACGGCGAGGGCGGCGACCTGGTCGACGCGAAGAGCAAGACCGTCACGGTCGACAAGGAGCCCGGCGTCAAGGCGCTGAAGGTCGTCAAGGACCTGGTCGACTCCGGGGCCGCCAAGACGGACGCCACCGACGGCTGGGAGAACATGCAGTCGGCGTTCAAGGACGGCAAGGTCGCCATGATGATCAACGGCCCGTGGGCCGTCGCCGACACCTACGCCGGCAAGGAGTTCAAGGACAAGGCCAACCTGGGCATCACCACGGTCCCGGCCGGCAGCAAGGGCCAGGGCGCCCCGCAGGGCGGCCACAACCTCGCCGTCTACGCGGGCTCCAAGAACCTGGACGCCTCGTACGCCTTCAGCGAGTACATGACCTCCGCCGAGAGCCAGGCGCTGGTCGCCAAGGAGCTGAGCCTGCTCCCGACGCGCACCTCGGTCTACTCCGAGCCCGACGTCTCCGGCAACCAGATCGTCGGCTTCTTCAAGCCGGTCGTCGACAAGGCCGTCGAGCGCCCCTGGATCCCGGAGACCGGCAGCCTCTTCGCGCCGCTGGTGACCGAGTACACCAAGGTCCTCACCGGCCAGACCGCCCCGGAGAAGGGCGCCAAGGCCACCGGCGACCAGTACCGCAAGCTCCTCAAGGGCTGGAAGTAACAGGAAGGCAGGCCGACTGATGGCTGTCCACACCAGCCAGTCGGTGGCGAAGGCCGCGGGCGACGACGTCGCCCGCGGCCCCAGCCGCGGTGCTGGTAGTACGCCGGGCCCGTTCCGGCGCGCGCTCTCGATTCACTGGTACGCCTGGACGATGGTCGCCCCCGTGGTGGTCGTGATCGGCGTGATCATCGGGTATCCGCTGGTCCGCGGCATCTACCTGTCGATGACCGACGCGAACGAGCGCAACGTCGAGCGCAGCATCGGCGTGAACCACGTGCCCGCGACGTACGAGTTCGTCGGGCTCGACAACTACGCCGACGCCCTCACCGGCGACCAGTTCCTCGGCACCCTCGGCTGGACGCTGGTGTGGACGGTCTCCTGCGTCAGCGTCACGTTCCTCCTGGGGCTCGGCCTCGCGAACATCCTCAACCGCAGGATCGCGGGCCGCTCGGTCTACCGGATGATGCTGATCCTGCCGTGGGCCATCCCCGGCTTCGTCTCCGTCTTCGCCTGGCGCTTCCTTTACAACGAGGACCGCGGCTTCCTGAACCGGCTCCTGGCCGGCGGCGGCATCGACGCCGTGCCCTGGCTCAACGACCCCACGATGGCGAAGATCTCGGTCATCGCCGTCAACGTCTGGCTCGGCGTCCCGTTCATGATGGTCGCCCTCCTCGGCGGCCTCCAGTCCATCGACAGCTCCCAGTACGAGGCCGCCGAGATGGACGGCGCCAACGCCTGGCAGCGCTTCCGGCACATCACACTGCCCGGACTGCGGCCCGTCAGCGCCACCGTGATCCTGCTGAGCACGATCTGGACCTTCAACATGTTCCCGGTGATCTTCCTGCTCACCCGCGGCGGACCCGGCGAAGCCACCCAGATCCTGGTCACCCAGGCGTTCAAGTTCTCCTTCGAGATCAGTCCCCGCGACTTCGCGCAGTCCTCCACCTGGGGCGTACTGATCCTGATCCTCCTGATGCTCTTCGCCGCGGTCTACCGGCGAGTGCTCCGCAAGCAGGGAGATGTCTGGTGACCACCTACACCGACGCCCAAGTCCCGCCCGGCAGCAAGGTCGCCATGGCCCCCGCCGCGGCGAACGCCCCGCTGCGCGGCCGGCGCTCGCCGCTGGCCTCGGTCGGCCTGCACGCCACGCTCGTCGTCGCGTCCGTGATCGCCGTGTTCCCCGTGCTGTGGGTCCTGCTGACCTCGCTCAAGCCGCCGGCGTACGCGACCAGCACGGACTTCTTCAAGGACACGACGCTCACGAACTACACGAACCTGCTGAACGACACCCCGTTCCTCACCTGGTTCGCCAACTCGCTGCTCGTCGCCGCCCTGACCACGGTCATCGGCGTCTTCGTCGCCGCCACCACCGGCTACGCCGTGAGCCGCTTCCGGTTCCCCGGCAAGCGCGGCCTGATGTGGACCCTGCTCATCACCCAGATGTTCCCGGTCGCGGTCCTGATCGTGCCGATCTACAACATCATGTCGAGCATGGGCCTGCTCAACCAGCCGGTCGGCCTGGTGATCACGTACCTCACGATCGCCGTGCCGTTCTGCGCCTGGATGATGAAGGGCTTCTTCGACACCATCCCGCGCGAGATCGACGAGTCGGGCCAGGTGGACGGGCTCACCCCGTTCGGCACCTTCTGGCGGCTGATCCTGCCGCTCGCCAAGCCCGGCATCGCGGTGACCGCGTTCTACTCCTTCGTCACCGCGTGGGGCGAAGTGGCGTACGCCTCCGCCTTCATGGTGGGCGACGAGAACCTGACCCTCGCGGGCGGCCTCCAGAAGTTCGTCAACCAGTACGGCGCCCAGTGGGGGCCGATGGCCGCCGCCTCCGTGCTGATCGCCATCCCGGCCGCGCTGGTCTTCCTGTTCGCCCAGCGCCACCTGGTGACCGGCGTGTCCGCCGGAGCCGTCAAGGGCTGACCGCCCGCCTCGCACACGTCTGCGGCGCCGGACCCGCAACCAGGCACCGGCGCCGCTCCAACCCCATGACTTCCAGGGACGACATGACCCAGCACCTCGCTGCTCCCACCGCCCCCACCAGTGCCGCCGCCTTCGGCAACGAGCGCACCGGCTGGTGGCGCGACGCGGTGATCTACCAGGTCTATCCGCGCAGTTTCGCCGACGGCAACGGCGACGGCATGGGCGATCTCGAAGGAGTGCGCCGCCGTCTCCCGTACCTCAGGGACCTCGGTGTCGACGCTGTCTGGCTCAGCCCCTTCTACGCCTCGCCGCAGGCCGACGCCGGCTACGACGTCGCCGACTACCGGGCCATCGACCCCATGTTCGGCACCCTGCTCGACGCCGACGCACTGATCCGCGACGCCCACGAGCTGGGCCTGCGCATCATCGTCGACCTGGTGCCCAACCACTCCTCCGACCAGCACGAGTGGTTCAAGCGCGCGCTCAAGGAGGGCCCCGGCTCCGCCCTGCGCGAGCGCTACCACTTCCGGCCCGGCAAGGGCGAGAAGGGCGAACTCCCCCCCAACGACTGGGAGTCCATCTTCGGCGGCCCCGCCTGGACCCGTACGACGAACCCGGACGGCACGCCCGGCGACTGGTACCTGCACCTCTTCGCGCCCGAGCAGCCCGACTTCAACTGGGAGCACCCGGCCGTCGCCGACGAGTTCCGTTCCATCCTGCGCTTCTGGCTCGACATGGGCGTCGACGGCTTCCGCATCGACGTGGCGCACGGCCTGGTCAAGGCCGAGGGGCTGCCCGACCTCGGCAGCCACGACCAGCTGAAGCTGCTCGGCAACGACGTCATGCCGTTCTTCGACCAGGACGGGGTCCACGAGATCTACCGCTCCTGGCGCCGCATCCTCGACGAGTACCCGGGCGAGCGCATCGGCGTGGCCGAGGCGTGGACGCCGACCGTGGAGCGTACGGCCAACTACGTGCGCCCCGACGAGCTGCACCAGGCGTTCAACTTCCAGTACCTCGGCACCGCCTGGGACGCGGCCGCGCTGCGGGAGGTCATCGACGTCTCGCTGGCCGCGATGCGGCCCGTCGGCGCGCCCGCGACCTGGGTGCTGTCCAACCACGACGTGACGCGGCATGCGACCCGGTTCGCCAACCCGCCGGGCCTCGGCACCCAGATCCGCACCCCCGGCGACCGCGAGCTCGGCCTGCGGCGCGCCCGCGCGGCGACGCTGCTGATGCTGGCGCTGCCCGGCTCGGCGTACGTCTACCAGGGCGAGGAACTGGGCCTGCCCGACGTCACCGACCTGCCCGACGAGGCCCGCCAGGACCCCTCGTTCTTCCGCGCGGAGGGCCAGGACGGCTTCCGTGACGGGTGCCGGGTGCCGATCCCGTGGACGGCCGGGGGGCCGTCCCACGGCTTCGGCACGGGCGGCAGCTGGCTGCCGCAGCCGGCCGGCTGGGGCGAGCTGAGCGTCGAGACGCAGAGCGGCGACCCGGGCTCGACCCTGGAGCTGTACCGCTCCGCGCTCGCCGTCCGCCGGGACCACCCCGGCCTCGGCGCGGGCACGGACGTGGCCTGGCTGGACGCGCCGGAGGGCGTGGTGGCCTTCGCGCGCGAGGGCTTCGTCTGCACCGTCAACACGACCGGTACGGCGATCCGCATCCCCGCCCCCGGCCGCATCCTGCTGGCCAGTGGTGAAGTCGCCTACGACGACGGCGACTTCGACCTGCCCGCCGACACCACGGTGTGGTGGACGGTGTGACCGTCCCCGCGCCGCGGCTGGCGCACATCGCGGAGCACGCCTCCGTCAGTGAGGCCACCGTGAGCCGGGTGCTGAACGGCAAGCCGGGCGTCGCGGACACCACGCGTCAGCGGGTGCTCGCGGCGCTCGACGTCCTCGGGTACGAACGCCCGGTGCGGCTGCGGCGGCGCAGCGCGGGCCTGATCGGGCTGGTCACGCCGGAGCTGACCAACCCGATCTTCCCGGCGTTCGCCCAGGTCGTCGAGCAGGTCCTCGCGGGGCACGGCTACACGCCGGTGCTCTGCACCCAGCTGCCCGGCGGAGTGACCGAGGACGAACTGGTCGAGCAGCTGGTCGAGCGGGGCGTCGGCGGCATCGTCTTCCTGTCCGGCCTGCACGCCGACCTGTCGGCCGACCCCGCGCGCTACGCCGATCTGGCGGCGCGCGGGGTCCCGTTCGTCCTCATCAACGGCTACAACGAGGCGATCAGCGCGCCCTTCGTGTCCCCCGACGACCACGCGGCGATGCGGATGGCCGTCGGTCACCTGGCCGAGCTCGGCCACGAGCGGATCGGCCTCGCGGTCGGTCCGCAGCGGTACGTGCCCTCCCTGCGCAAGCGGGAGGGGTTCGTCGACGCGCTCGGCAGCGCCCTGCGCATGCCCCGGGGCGAGGCCGAACACCTCGTCCAGCACACCCTGTTCAGCGTCGAGGGCGGCCAGGTCGCGGCCGGCGCGCTGCTCGACAAGGGGTGCACGGGCATCGTCTGCGGCAGCGACATGATGGCGCTCGGCGTGGTGCGCGCGGCGCGCGAGCGCGGTCTGGAGGTCCCCGGCGACGTGTCGGTGGTGGGCTTCGACGACTCGCAGCTGATCGCCTTCACCAACCCGCCGCTGACCACGGTGCGCCAGCCGGTGCAGGCGATGGCGACGGCGGCGGTCGGCGCGCTCCTGGAGGAACTGGGCGGCAGCCCGGTCCAGCGCACGGAGTACGTGTTCCAGCCGGAGCTGGTGGTGCGCGAATCGACGGCGCAGGCCCGGGCGCGGGCACGCGCGTAACGGTTCGACCGGACGTGACCGCGCGGCCCCGGGCCCGGTGCGGTACCGGCCCGGCCGGTCGGGCGCGTGGGGCCCGGACCCGCCGGGACCCCCGGCCGGCCGGGCCGGAGTAGGGGAGAACGTAGCAGAGGCGCAACTGCTTGCGAAAGGGCTTGCAGGGCCGACAACTGCCAGGTTTCCTGCGCGTTAGCGGGATGTGTCAGAAGGGTTGACCGCGCTGGTCGGGGCTCGTACGGTCTGCTCCGGCAGCTTGGTTTCATTCTTGCTGCAAGAACATTCAAGCCTTGAGGGCAAGGCGCGTTGCCGCGCGAGGCTGCACCGTCGCACCCGCACCTCCCCCCATGCAGGAGGCACCAATGGCTCGCAGACCCTTCTCTGCCGCGCTGGCCCTCGCCCTCACCGCAGGTACGGCCGTTCTGGCGGCCCCCGCCGGGACGGCGCAGGCCGCGCCGCCCGGAGCCAAGGACGTCACCGCCGTCCTCTTCGAGTGGAAGTTCGACTCGGTCGCCAAGGAGTGCACGCGGACCCTCGGACCCGCCGGCTACGGCTTCGTCCAGGTATCCCCGCCGCAGGAGCACATCCAGGGCGCCCAGTGGTGGACCTCGTACCAGCCCGTCAGCTACAAGATCGCCGGACGGCTCGGCGACCGCACCGCGTTCGCGAACATGGTGAACGCCTGCCACGCGGCGGGCGTCAAGGTCGTCGCCGACAGCGTCATCAACCACATGGCGGCCGGCAACGGCACCGGCACCGGGGGCACGGCGTACGAGAAGTACAACTACCCCGGGGTGTACTCCGGTTCCGACCTGGACGACTGCCGCACCCAGATAACGAACTACGGCGACCGGGGGAACGTACAGAACTGCGAGCTCGTCGGCCTCGCCGACCTGGACACCGGCGAGGACTACGTCCGCGGCCGGATCGCCGCCTATCTGAACGACCTGCTCTCGCTCGGCGTCGACGGCTTCCGGATCGACGCCGCCAAGCACATGCCGGCCGCGGACCTCGCGAACATCAAGTCCCGGCTGAACAACCCCGGCGTGTACTGGAAGCACGAGGCCATCCACGGAGCCGGTGAGGCCGTCTCGCCGAGCGAGTACCTGGGCGCGGGCGACGTGCAGGAGTTCCGCTACGGCCGGGGCCTCAAGCAGGTGTTCAACAACGAGAACCTCGCGAACCTCAAGAACTACGGCGAGGGCTGGGGCTTCATGGAGAGCGGGAAGTCCGCCGTCTTCGTGGACAACCACGACACCGAGCGCGGCGGCGACACGCTCAACTACAAGGACGGCGCCAAGTACACCCTGGCGAGCGTCTTCATGCTGGCCTGGCCGTACGGATCGCCGGACGTCCACTCCGGCTACGAGTTCAGCAACCACGACGCCGGACCGCCCGCCGGCGGAACGGTGAACGCCTGTTACAGCGACGGGTGGAAGTGCCAGCACGACTGGACCGAGATCAAGAGCATGGTCGGCTTCCGGAACGTGGCGCGCGGTCAGGGCGTCACGGACTGGTGGGACAACGGGGGCGACCGGATCGCCTTCGGCCGGGGCGACAAGGCGTACGTCGCCATCAACCAGGAAGGCTCTTCGCTCACCCGCACCTTCCAGACCTCGCTGGCGGCCGGCACCTACTGCAACGTGCAGAACAACACCGCCGTGACCGTGGACGGCTCCGGCCGGTTCACCGCCACCCTGGGCGCCAACACCGCGGTCGCGCTGCACGTCGGCGCGAAGACCTGCGGCGCCGGCGGCACCGACCCGGACCCGGTCTCCGCCGGCGCCTCCTTCAACGTCAACGCCACCACGTCGCCCGGCCAGAACATCTACGTCACCGGCAACCAGGCGGCGCTCGGCAACTGGAGCACCGCGGCGGCGACCAAGCTCGACCCGGCGAGCTACCCCGTGTGGAAGCTCGACGTCGCACTGCCCGCCGGCACGTCCTTCGAGTACAAGTACATCCGCAAGGACGCCTCCGGCAACGTCACCTGGGAGAGCGGCGCCAACCGAACGGCGACCGTCCCCGCGAGCGGCAGGGTCACGCTGAACGACACCTGGCGCAGCTGACCCGCCCGCCCGTCCCTCGTTCCCCGCACATCCGAGGAGTACCGCTGTGATACGCCCGCCCCTGCGAAGAGCGGCCGTCGGCGCCGTGAGCGTGGCGCTGTGCGCCGCGCTCGCGCCCGCCGTCCCGGCCGCGGCCGCGAAGCCGCCGGCGCCGCCGTCGGACAAGGCCCTCGCCGCCGAGTCCCCGCGGCACGACCTGACCCGCGAGCAGTTCTACTTCGTACTGCCCGACCGGTTCGCCAACGGTGACACGGCCAACGACAGGGGCGGGCTCACCGGGACGCGCCTGGAGACGGGCTTCGACCCGTCCGACAAGGGGTTCTACCAGGGCGGTGACCTCAAGGGCCTCATCAAGCGGCTCGACTACATCAAGGACCTCGGCACCACGTCCATCTGGATGGCGCCGATCTTCAAGAACAAGCCCGTGCAAGGGACCGGCAAGGACGCGTCCGCCGGCTACCACGGCTATTGGATCACCGACTTCACCCAGGTCGACCCGCACTTCGGCACCAACGCCGACCTGGAGAAGCTGATCGACAAGGCCCACGACAAGGGCATGAAGGTCTTCTTCGACGTCATCACCAACCACACCGCCGACACCGTCGACTACGCCGAGAAGAAGTACGGCTACCGCCCCAAGGGCGCCTACCCGTACCTCGACCGCACCGGGCGCCCCTTCGACGACCGCGAGGGCGTCGCGGACGTCGACGAGGACGCGCACCCCTACACGCCGAAGACGCGCGCGGACGAGAAGAAGGTCCCCGCCTGGCTCAACGACCCGGCGATGTACCACAACCGGGGCGATTCGACCTTCGCGGGCGAGAGCGCCGAGTACGGGGACTTCAGCGGGCTCGACGACCTGTGGACCGAGCGTCCCGAGGTCGTCGACGGCATGGCGAAGATCTACCAGAAGTGGGTCCGCGACTTCGACATCGACGGCTTCCGCATCGACACCGTCAAGCACGTCGACCTGGACTTCTGGACCCAGTGGGCGACCGCCCTCGACGCGTACGCGAAGAAGCGGGGCCGGGACGACTTCTTCATGTTCGGCGAGGTGTACTCCGCCGACACCGCGATCACCTCCCCGTACGTGACCCGCGGCCGCCTCGACTCGACGCTCGACTTCCCGCTCCAGGACGCGATGCGGGCGTACGCCTCCCAGGGCGCGCCGGCCGGGCGGCTCGCCAAGGTCTTCGCCGACGACTACCGCTACACCACCGACAAGGCCAACGCCTACGAGCAGGTCACCTTCACCGGCAACCACGACATGGGCCGCTTCGGCACGTTCCTCAAGCAGGACAACCCCGGTGCCGGCGACGCCGAACTGGTCGATCGCGCCCGCCTCGCCAACGAGCTGATGTTCCTCTCGCGCGGCAACCCCGTCGTCTACTACGGCGACGAGCAGGGCTTCACCGGCGCCGGCGGCGACAAGGACGCCCGCCAGACCCTGTTCGCGTCGAAGACCGCCGACTACCTCGACGACGACCAGCTCGGCACGGACCGCACGCACGCCACCGACGCGTACGACACCGGGCACCCGGTCTACCGGTCGATCGCCGCGCTCTCCAAGCTGACGAAGGCCCACCCCGCGCTGCGCGACGGCGTCCAGCAGGAGCTGCTCTCCGAGGGCTCCGTCTACGCCTTCTCCCGTACGGACGCCCGGCGCGCCACCGAGTACGTCGTCGCGGCCAACAACGGGGCCGAGGCCAAGACCGCCGAGCTGACGGTGGCCACGGCGGGCGCCGACTTCCGGCCCCTGTACGGCGCCGACAAGGCGGTACGCAGTGACGCCGGCCGCAGGCTGACCGTCACCGTGCCCGCGCTGTCGTCCGTCGTGCTGCGCGCCGCCGAAGCGCTCCCCGCCCCGGCCGCCCGCCCGTCCGTCACCCTCAAGGCCCCGGAGGCCGGCGCCACCGGCACCGTCGAGATCACCGCGGACGTCGACGGCGGTCAGCTGAACCGGGTCGTCTTCGCCGCCCAGACCGGCAGCGGCAAGTGGCGCACCCTCGGCACCGCCGACCACGCCCCGTACAAGGTCACCCAGTACCTGGGCCGCGACGTGAAGGCCGGGACCGCCCTGCGCTACAAGGCCGTCGTGGTCGACCGCGCCGGACGCACCGCGAGCGCCCTCGCGTCGACGACCGCCGGCCGGGCCCCCGCCCCGGACAGGCCCACGGCCGTCGAGCGCGACTACGCCGTCGTCCACTACAAGCGCCCCGACGGCGACTACGACGGATGGCAGCTCAAGTCCGGCGACAAGTCGGCCGCCTTCACCGGGCGCGACGCGTACGGCGCCTTCGCCTGGATCAAGCTCCCCGCGAACGCCTCCTCCTTCGCGTACACCGTCGAGAAGGACGGCGCGGCGGACGGCCCGCAGCGCACCGTCGACCTCGGGAAGACCGGCCAGGTCTGGATCGAGCAGGGCGACGACGGCCAGGCCACCAAGGCCCCGGACGGCGCGTACCCGCCCCAGGACAAGAGCACGGCGGTGCTCCACTACCAGCGCGCCGACGGCGACTACGACGGCTGGGGCCTGCACACCTGGACCGGCGCCAAGGAGCCCACGGACTGGTCCAAGCCGCTGATGCCGGTCAAGAAGGACGCGTACGGCGTGACCTTCGAGGTCCCGCTCGCAGGCGGCGCCACGTCCCTCAGCTACATCCTGCACAAGGGCGACGAGAAGGACCTGCCGAGCGACCAGTCCCTCGACCTCGCCACCTTCGGGCACGAGGTGTGGATGCTGGCGGGACAGCCCAAGTACCTGCTGCCGCAGAGCGCCGGAGCGACCTCGCTCGACCTGGGCAAGGCCGAGGCGCAGTGGATCGACGCGCACACGGTCGTCTGGAAGGTCAAGGCCACCGAGGCCACCAGCCAGCAGCTCGTGTACGCCCGTGACGGCGGCATCTCCGTCCTCGACGGGGCGCTCTCCGACGAGGGCCGCTGGCTGCGGCTCACGCCCTCCGCGCTCACCGACGCGCAGAAGGCGAAGTACCCGCACCTCAAGGACCACCCGGCGTTCACCGTCGACCCGCGCGACCGCGACCGGATCCGCGCGTCCCTGCGCGGCCAGGTCGTCGCCACCCAGCGGGCCGCGAACGGCGCGCTGCTCGCCGCCACCGGCGTCCAGCTGCCGGGCGTGCTCGACGACACGTACAGCGACTCCGCCACCAAGGCGTCGCTGGGCCCCGTCTTCCGCAAGGGCCGCCCCACCCTGTCCCTGTGGGCCCCCACCGCCCAGCACGTCACCCTCGAACTCGACGGCAGGGCCGTCCCGATGCGGCGCGACGACCGCAGCGGCGTCTGGTCCGTCAGGGGCGACAGGTCCTGGACGGGCAAGCCGTACCGCTACGCCGTGAAGGTCTGGGCGCCCAGCGTCCAGAAGGTCGTCACCAACAAGGTGACCGACCCCTACTCGACCGCGCTCACCGCCGACTCGGCCCGCAGCCTCGTCGTCGACCTCACCGACCCGAAGCTGGCCCCCAAGGGCTGGTCGACGCTGAAGAAGCCGGCCGCGACCCCGCTGCGCGACGCGCAGATCCAGGAACTGCACGTCCGGGACTTCTCCGTCGCCGACCGCACCGCCAAGCACCCGGGGCAGTACCTGGCCTTCACCGACCGCGGCTCCAAGGGCATGAAGCACCTCGACGGGCTGGCCAGGGCCGGCACGTCGTACGTCCACCTCCTGCCCGTCTTCGACATCGGCACCGTCCCCGAGAAGAAGGCCGACCAGCAGACCCCCGCCTGCGACCTCGCCGTCTACGCGCCCGACTCCGAGGAGCAGCAGGCGTGCGTGGCGAAGGCGGCGGCGAAGGACGCGTACAACTGGGGCTACGACCCGCTGCACTACACCGTGCCCGAGGGCTCGTACGCCAGTGACCCCGACGGCACCCGCCGCACGGTCGAGTTCCGGCAGATGGTCAAGGGCCTGAACGACTCCGGGCTGCGCACCGTCATGGACGTCGTCTACAACCACACGGTCGCGTCGGGCCAGGCGGACAAGTCCGTGCTCGACAGGATCGTCCCGGGCTACTACCAGCGGCTGCTGGCCGACGGCAGCGTGGCCACGTCCACCTGCTGCGCGAACACCGCGCCCGAGAACGCCATGATGGGCAAGCTCGTCGTGGACTCCGTCGTCACCTGGGCCAGGGAGTACAAGGTCGACGGCTTCCGCTTCGACCTCATGGGCCACCACCCGAAGGCGAACATGCTGGCCGTCCGCAAGGCGCTGGACGAGCTCACCGTCGCCCGTGACGGCGTCGACGGCAAGAAGATCGTGCTGTACGGCGAGGGCTGGAACTTCGGCGAGATCGCCGACGACGCCCGCTTCGAGCAGGCCACCCAGAAGAACATGGCCGGCACGGGCATCGCCACCTTCTCCGACCGCGCCCGCGACGCGGTGCGCGGCGGCGGGCCGTTCGACGAGGACCCGGGCGTGCAGGGCTTCGCCTCCGGCCTCTACACCGACCCCAACACCTCGCCCGCGAACGGCAGCCGGGCCGAGCAGAAGGCCCGTCTGCTCCACTACCAGGACCTGATCAAGGTGGGGCTGACCGGCAACCTCGCCGCGTACACCTTCACCGACACGGCCGGCCGTACGGTCAAGGGCTCCGAGGTCGACTACAACGGCGCCCCGGCCGGATACGCGGCGGAGCCGGGCGACGCGCTCGCCTACGCCGACGCCCACGACAACGAGACCCTGTACGACGCGCTCGCCTTCAAGCTGCCGCACGCGACCCCGGCGGCCGACCGCGCGCGCATGCAGGTGCTGGCGATGGCGACGGCCGCGCTCTCGCAGGGCCCGGCGCTGTCCCAGGCGGGCACGGACCTGCTCCGTTCCAAGTCGCTCGACCGCAACTCCTACGACAGCGGTGACTGGTACAACGCGATCCACTGGGACTGCCGCGACGGCAACGGCTTCGGCCGGGGCCTGCCGCCCGCCGCCGACAACAAGAGCAAGTGGCCGTTCTCCAAGCCCCTGCTGACCGCCCCGTCGCTGACCCCGGACTGCGGGGACGTCGAAGGCGCCTCGGCGGCCTACGCGGACCTGCTCAAGATCCGCACGACGGAGAAGACCTTCGGCCTCACGTCGGCGGAGGAGGTGCAGAAGGCGGTCTCCTTCCCGCTCTCGGGCAAGGAGGAGACCCCCGGCGTGATCACCATGCGCGCGGGCGACCTGGTCGTGGTCTTCAACGCGACCCCGGACGAGCAGGAGCAGCGGCTGACCGCCCTGGCGGACACCCCGTACGCCCTGCACCCGGTCCAGGCGGCGGGCGCGGACGCTACGGCCAAGAAGTCGGCGTACGACCCGAAGACGGGCACCTTCACGGTCCCGGCCCGCACGGTCGCGGTGTTCACCGAGGGATAGGGGTCCCCGGGCCACCCGAGGGGCTGGACGGCTGCCGCGACGCGGCGCTGTTCAGCCCCTCGGGCGTTTCCGCCCCACCGCCCGCTCCAGCAGCGTCACGCCGTACGTGCCCCCGCCCGCGCCGCCCTCCTTGGACGGCTGCTCGCCCACCACCCGGTACCCCGCCGCCTCGTAGTACGTCCGCAGCCGCGGGTTCGACGTCAGGCAGTCCAGCCGGCACAGCCCCCGCCCCTCCTGCGCGATCCGCCGCTCCGCGTGCGCCAGCAGCGTCCGTCCCAGTCCGGCCGGCGCGGCCGCGCGGTCGGTCATCAGCCGGTGCACGTATCCCGCGACCGGCGGCTGCTCGCCCCACGCCGGCACGTCGTCCCACCACAGCTCGTACGCCCCTCGCAGCGCACCGCCCCCGGCCGCCTCCGCCAGCCACACCTCGCCCTCCTTCATCCGTATCCGGAAGTGCTCCGCGTCCTTCCCGCCCGGCCGCCACTGCTCGACGCCACGGCCCAGCAACCGCCGTGCGGCTCCGTCGTAGAGCGCGGCGAGGGCGGGGGCGTCCCCGTCGTGGCCGATACGGAAAGTCACGCGCGTCGTCATGCGGATCACCGTATCCGCGGGCCGGTGAAGTCCCCGAGTGACCAAGAGGCGCGGGGGAATCCGTACCGTATGACTCTCACCGATGCCGACCGGCGTCCCCCCGGCGCCCCGCGCCGCTCCCGCTTCCCCCGGTGGGCCGTGGCGGCGGGCGTGCTCGCCGTGCTGGTGGCGCTGCTGGTCGCCGGCGGGCGGCTCAGCCTGCTGCCCGGCCTCGACGACTTCTTCGGCGAGGAGACCCACGACCGGTCCGGCCCCGCGCTCCTGAAGTCCATCCAGGACATGAGCCGTTACGAGGCGGCGTCCGGCAACTTCCAGGTCGTCGTCGACCTGGAGAAGGACGCCGCGTACCTCCCCGACGCGATCCGCGGCACCCGCACGCTGTACGTCGGAGCGGGCACGGTCGGCGCGTACGTCGACCTCGGCAAGGTGGGGGAGGGGCAGGTCACCGTGAACGAGGACCGCACCGCCGCGACCCTGCGCCTGCCGCACGCGCGGCTCGGCAGGCCGGCGCTGGACGCGGACCGTTCGTACGCCGTCTCCAAGGAGCGGGGGCTGCTCGACCGGCTCGGCGACCTGTTCTCCGACAACCCGGCCGACGAGCGCGCCGTCAACCGCCTCGCCGCCCGTCACATCGCCGAGGCCGCCGAGGAGAGCGAGCTGACGGCACGCGCCGAGAAGAACACCACCGGCATGCTCCAGGGCCTGCTGCGCTCACTGGGCTTCAAGGAGGTCACCGTGCACTACGGCGACGGCGGACGCTGATCCGGCACCGTCCCCGGCCCCGCCGGAGCCAGCGCCGCCAGGCGCACGACGAGGTCCGCGAACAGCCCGTCGGCCGGCTCCAGCGCCAGGATGCCCAGCAGGATCCGCGCCATCTCCTCGTCGTAGGCCGCGCTCACCGCGGCCAGCGCCGCGAAGTCGTGGACCAGCTGGAGCTCCAGCTCCGAGCGCGGGATCTCCCGGCCGTCCAGCCAGATCAGCGCGGTCGACTCGGCCAGCGACACCCAGGACCGCACCACCATCGCCAGCCTGGCCGGGGGGTCGGTGATGCCGAGGTGCGCGAGGATCTGCTCGTACGCGGCCTGGCGCACCTCGTCGATCATGGCGTTCGTCGTCGACGAACCGACCGCGGGACCGCCCCGCATCAGCGCGGAGAAGCCGGGCCCGTGGTCGTCGACGAAGTCGAAGAAGCGCCCCATCACCCGCAACAGCCGTGCGCCGAGAGGACCTTCGGGCGGCTCCACGAACCGCCCGGCGAGCTCGTCCGCCGCCCGCCGCAGCGCGGCCTCGTACAGGCTCTGCTTGCCGGGGAAGTAGTGGTAGACCAGCGGCCGCGAGATGCCCGCGGCGGCCGCTATCTCGTCGATCGACACGTCCTCGGGCGAGCGGTGGCTGAACAGCTCCAGTGCGACGCTGATCAGCTGCTGCCTGCGTTCCTCGACGCCCATTCTGCGGCGCACCCCGGTCGTCATACGAGCAGCGTAACCGCCGCCGTCCCCTACATATCCAGGACCAGGCGCTTCCCGTACGCCCGTGAGACGCAGATCAGCATGGAGTCGTCGCGCTCCGCGTCGGTCAGCAGCTCGTCGCGGTGGTCGATGTCGCCCTCCAGGACGCGCTGTTGGCACGTGCCGCAGAAACCCTGCTCGCAGGAGTACGACACGTTCGGGACCTCGGGGCGGACGGCGGCCAGCACCGTGCCGTCGGCGGGCACGGTCACCGTGCGGCCGGTGCGGCGCAGTTCGACCTCGAAGGCGCCGGAGCCGCCGGCGGGCGCGCCCGGCGCGAAGCGCTCCAGGTGGAGGACGCACCCGGCGGGCAGGGCGTCGGTCACGGCGGCCATCAGGGGTTCCGGGCCGCAGCAGTAGACGGCCGTGCCCTCGGCGGCGTCCGCGAGGGCCGCCGCCACGTCGGGCAGCCCGGCCTCGTCCTCGGCGACGATCGTCACGCGCCCGGGGGCGGCCAGCTTCTCGATCTCGTCGACGTACGGCATCGAGACGCGGCTGCGGCCGCCGTACACGAGCTTCCAGTCCGCCCCCGCGGCCTCGGCGGCGCGGAGCATGGGCAGGACCGGCGTGATGCCGATGCCGCCGGCGACGAAGACGTAGGCGGGGGCCTCGGTGAGGGGGAAGCGGTTGCGGGGGCCCCGGATCTCCACCTCCGAGCCCTCGTGCAGCTGTTCGTGCACCTCGCGGGAACCGCCCCTGCCGTCCTCGACCAGGCGGGCGGCCAGCGTGTACGTGCTCCGGTCGGCCGGATCGCCGCACAGCGAGTACTGGCGCACCAGGCCGGACGGCAGCACCAGGTCGACGTGCGCGCCGGGGGTCCAGGCCGGGAGGTCGGCGGTGTCGAGCGCCTCCAGGTGGAGTTCGGCCACGCCGTCGGCCGGTTCGGTGCGGCCGGTGACGAGCAGCCGCAGGGACGCGGGGGCGCGGGAGGCACGGGTGCCGGAGACCGGATTCTCCAGGGCGGGCAGCGGCCAGAGCGGGGAGCGCCGGACACGGCGGCGCAGGGCCCGCCGAGCCACCAGGGCGGCGCCCGCGACGACGACGACCGTGCGTACGCGGGACATCTCAGGCACCTCCGGTGGGGGCGGTCCGGCCGTTGGCGGCCGGGGAGTTCGCGAGGTAGGCGACGGCCTGGGCGGTGCTGGCCTCCTGCGAGGGGTGGTACGTACGGCTGAGATAGCGGGGGACGGAGCGGGCGATGTCGCCCGTCGCGGGCAGCACGCCCTGGCGCCCGCGGCGCACGAGGTCCGTGAAGGTGGCCCTGCCGTCCAGCAGGGTCGGGTCGTTCTCCATGAAGAACCGCGCACCGCGCTGCCAGAGGAAGACCAGCGCCGTGAAGGCGGTCGCCCACGTCCTGACCCGCCGCCGGTAGCCGCCGTCGACGTGCATGAAGAGCTCGAAGGCGACGGAGCGGTGCTCCACCTCCTCCGCGCCGTGCCAGCGCAGCAGATCGAGCATGGTGGGGTCGGCGCCGCGCCGGTCGAGCTCGCCGGCGTTCAGCACCCAGTCGCCGAGGAAGGCGGTGTAGTGCTCGATGGCGGCGATGATCGCGACCCGTTCCATCAGCCACCAGGTGCGGGCCCTGCCGGGCGGCAGGGTGCGGTCGCCGAGGAGCTTCTCGAAGAGCCAGTCGACCTGCGCCGTGTACGGGGTGGGGTCGAGGCCCAGCTTCTTCAGGTGCGGCAGCACGTCGTCGTGGGCCTGGGAGTGCATCGCCTCCTGGCCGATGAAGCCGATGACGTCCTCGCGCAGGCGGTCGTCGTGGATGTACGGCAGCACCTGCTTGTAGACGTGCACGAACCAGCGCTCGCCCGCGGGCAGCAGCAGGTGCAGCACGTTGATGGTGTGCGTGGTGAACGGGTCGCCCGGGACCCAGTGGAGGGGTGTGCCGTCCCACTCGAAGGAGACCTTGCGGGCCTTGAGCGCCGTCCGCTCGGACTCGATCGCGGCCGGCGCGGGCCGCCCCTGCGGCGTATTAGACATGGCGTCAATGTACTGACGGGTACGGGCCTGGCAACAGGGTCGTGCGCCGGGTTTCTTCGCGCGGGCCGATCCCGCCCGCGCGTTCCGGCCTCCGTCGTGCCTGGTCGGCTCCCGCGCCCGGCCCGCCCGGGCCCCGCCCGTCTCCGGCGCGCTCGCCCGGAGAGAGCCCGCCGGGGCCCGCCCGTCCGCCTAGCGCAGCGCGCCCACCCGGTCCCCGCTCTCCACCCGGCCCTCCAGCTCCGCCTGGGCGCCCGCCCTCGCGCGCACCGCGAGGAGGTTGCCGTCCGCCGTGCCCCGCACGCCGCCCGACGTCGTGACCGACCTGAACTGCCCGCTGCCCGCCGCCAGCACGTACCAGTTGCCGCCCCGCGACTTCCACAGCACGCCCGCCAGCACCCGCGGATCACGCACCCCGCACGACGGCGAGTGCTCGGCGCGCGCCGCGATCGCGCCCGGCACCCCGCGCTTCGCGGACGGCGCCTGGAACTGGGCCAGCACCCTGCTGCCCGTGCCCCGCCAGGTCTCGGCGCGGGTGCAGACCCAGGCGGCGGTGCCGTTGCCCTCCGGCAGCGGCTGCTCGGCGTACGCCCACGAGTTCACGCTGCGCACCCCGTGCGAGCGCACCGCGGGCAGCAGGCACGCCGTACGGGCCCAGCGCGCCCGCTCCTCGGGGCCGCTCACATCGCGCGGCGCCGACGGCGGCCCCGACGTCAGCCGGGCCGGGGCCAGCTCCCCGAGATCGGTCATCAGCCGGGGCCCCGCGTCGTCGCGCAGTTCCAGCGCGTCCCAGGAACGGCAGTCCCGGGCCTGGACGGGACTGGCCATCGGATCCGTCACCCCGTCCGCCGAGCGCTCCAGCGGCGCGGGGGCCACGGCCGGATCCAGCAGGTCGCGCACGGACGCCGAGCGCACCCAGGGAGCGGTGAGGTACCGGACGTTCCCGTCGGTGCGGCCGACCACCAGCGCGTTCGCCGCCGCCGTGTCCGCGCCGTCCACCCGGGCGAAGTCGAGGGCCGCGCCCGCCGTGCCGTCGCGCGGCTCGGCGTACCGGACGACGCGCAGCCCGTCGTACAGCAGGACCACCCTCGCCTGGTCGACGTCGCCCGCGAAGAGCAGGTGCGGCGGCCCCATCGGCGGGCCCACCGGTGTGGCGGGCGTCGCGGAGGCCTGCACGGAGGGGCCCGGCCGGGCCCAGACGGCGAGGGCGCGGCGCAGCAGGGCCCTGTCGCCGGTGAGACCGCCACGGGCCGGCCAGACGGAGAAGTCGGTACGGGAGGACCGCTTCCACACGGCGGCGGCGACCTTGACCGTCTGCGACGGGTCGAGGGCCCGCTCGGCCGCCGGGTTGCGGGCGTAGGACGGCGCGGCGGCCCCGTCGGGACCCCACCCCTCGCCGGGCAGTCCGAGCAGCGCCCCGCACACCACCGCGGCGGCGGTCGCGGCGAGCGCGGCCTTCGCGTGCTGTCTGCGCCGCATCAGGTCGGTCGGCCTGGCCTGGAGCGAACACGGGTCGAACTCGGCCGACCCCAGCAGCGCCGCCGCGCTCGCGCCGCCCGGCGTCTCCACCGCGTCCGCCTCGGCGAGCGCCGCCTGCGGGTCACCTGCCCCGGCGGCGGCGAGCGTCTGCGCCACCTCCGTGTCGCGCATGCCCTCCAGGCCCCGCAGCACGTACGCCGCGCGCCCCGGTCCACTGAGCCCGGAAAGGCGCTGGTCGAGGGCGAGTTCGTCGGCCCCTCCGGAGCGGGGGAACAGCCGCAGCCCCCACACCTGCGGCAGCAGCGGCGGCAGTTGCGCCCGCTTGGGCCAGGCCCTGCGGCGCAGCGGCAACCCGGCCTCCAGCGCCTGGCGCAGCACCCGCTGCCGTACGAACGCGTAACCGGGATCGGCCGAGGCCGCGCCGCCGCCCCCGGCCCGGCGCGGCAGCGGGACGCCGGCGGCGCCCGGGGCCCGGCCGCGCGGCAGCGAGCGCTGCGCGAGCGAATGGGCGGTCAGGACGCGGCGGTTGCGGCCGAGGCGGGGCGGCAGCACGAGGTACGCCAGGCGCACGAGGCGCGGATAGTGCTCGACGAGCGCGGCTTCCGCCTGCTCGACGTCGACGGGAACGGGGACAGGGCGGTGGGTGACAGCATCCTGTGGGCGCACGTTCAACAGAACGAGCGAATCGTCGGATGGTCACCTCGACGCCGGGCCGGTCACGCCCCACCCACTGAACTCCGCCGTCCCGCGCGTCCCGCCGCCTCCGTGCGCCGCGCACATGAACATCCCCGCGTCCGCCGCCGCGCCGCGCGCCGCGCCGCGCGCCGTTCCCACCGTCCGCCACGTCGCCCCGTCGTCCAGCGAGAACGCGCCCGTGTACGCGTCGCCCGCGCGCGTGAGCCGCAGCCGCACCGGCGCCGTGACGCCGGTGACGCGCCAGTGGGCGTCCAGGGCCCCGTCCCCGTCCGCGTCGTACGAGAGGACCACGCCGTTCCCGGGCGTGACCGCCAGGTTGAGGAAGCCCGGCGAACCCGGCTCCGCGAGCCGGTCGCGGACCACGATGCCGGCGCGCGCCCAGGCGCCCGTCGCCTCCTGCGCGTCCACCCGCACGGTGACACCGCCGCCGTCCCGCAGCTCCCCCTCCCGGTACAGCGCCCCGAACTCCGCCGTCCCCTTCCACAGGTCGAGGCCGCCGCCGTCGACCGCGTACCGGGTCCGCGCCGGGTCCGGGTGGCCGAGCTGCCCGAAGACCGCCCCGTTGTTCGTGTACGTCCGCCAGCCCCGCCCCAGCGGCCCGGCGACGTACAGCCCGCCCCGCCGGACCTGGGTGACGGGGGCCTCGCCACGGGGCCCGTACGAGACGCTCAGCTCGTACGGCAGCGGCTCCAGCGGGGCCTTGAGCGGTCCGGCGGGGGCCGTCACGCGCCAGGTGGCCGTCCCCGTGCCCGCCGCCGGGACGGACTCCACCGAGCGGGGGCCCTCCGGCACCGCCGCGACACCCGTGAGCGCGAAGTCGACGCGGCCGGTCGCGCGCAGGCCGTTCAGGTTGCGCAGGCCCGCCGTCACCAGCGCCGAACCGCCGGGCGCGAGGGCGGCCGGGACGGCGGTGACCGTGACCGAGCCCTGGTAGGGGGCGCGGGCCAGCACGTCGTGGACGCGCAGCGCCGTGCGGTACGCGTCGTTCGGCGGGCGCAGCGGATACGCCGTGCGCTGCCGCGTCCACGCCTCCTCGGCCGCGTACCAGTCGAACGGTTTGGCCGCGCGGTTTGCCGCGAGGGCGTCCGCCAGCTCGTCCAGGTACGCCTGCCACTGCGGCAGGTGGAAGTCGCCGACGAGGCCCTGCCAGTCGCGGTTGGCGTAGTTGGCGAGGCGTCCGCCGTCTGCGGCCGGGCGGTCCGCCCACGTCGTCACCAGGACGCGCGCCGTCCGCTCCAGCCGCCGCGCCTCCTCGGGCGAGGTGCCCATGCGCCTGGCCTCCTCGATCCACGGCCCGAGCAGGAACGCGCGGTGCGACCCCGCCATGTCCTCGCTCAGCCGCATCAGCTTCAGCCAGAGGCCGGCCAGCGCGCGGAAGGCCGCCCGGTCGCCGCGCTCGTACGCCGCCCCGAGCTGCGGCAGCAGGAGCCACGAGCGGTTGGCGAGCGCCTGGCGGCCCAGGTCGGTGAGGTCGTAGCGGTACGCGTCCGAGCGGCGCAGCGGCTCCCGCACCTCCAGCAGCGCGCCGAACGCCTTGTCGAAGTCGGCCGTGTCGAAGGCGGGCGTACGCGTCGAGTAGTGCGTGCCCGAGGCGGCGGTCAGGTCCGGGCGGGACGCGAACAGCGAGTCGTGCGGGCGGCCGTCGCGGCTGGCGGTGCGGTACGCCGTGTCGCGGAGCGCGGCGAACGCGTCGCGGGCCCGCGCGTCGCGGCCCCCGTAGCGCAGGTCGGCGTACCCCCGGAACCACCGCGCGCGGTCCACCGGCTCCCGCCGCCACGCCAGCTCCGAGAACAGCTCGAGCGCCGCCGGGTCCCGCTCGGCGGCCTCCGGCATGTACGCGGTGCCGGCGAGGGCGGAGCCGGGGCGGTCGCGCCAGGCGGTGAAGCGCTCGGTCCACCGGTGGGTCTTGGCGCCGATCGTCGTACGGCCGCCGAAGTTGGGGATGGTGCCGAAGGCGTACGGGGCGCCGCCCCAGTCCTTCTCGCGGTCGGTCACGGAGTCCAGGTCGGACAGGCCGTCCACGACGAGCAGGCGCCGCTTGTCGAGCGCGTCGAGCAGCTCGCGGCGAGGGTTGGCCTGCCACCCCAGCAGCACCCAGGTGGCGCGGGGGCGGGCGGTGCGCAGCGCCGTCTCGACGGCGCGGGCGGCCTCCGCCACCGGCACGTCGCCCGCCGAGCCCCCTTCGTGCAGGAGGTCCATCTTGAAGTGGCGCACGGGTCCGAAGAGTTCGTGCTGGTGCCGGTAGAACGCGGCGGCCACCGCACGGAAGGCGGGCGTGCGCGGGTCGAGCCAGTCCGGGCGGCGCAGACCCGCCCAGTCGCCCTGCGGGACGGTGCGGGCGCCGGGGTTGCGGGCGGTGAAGCCCTCGGGGACGGTGCCGAAGTAGCCGGGGAGCACCGGTTCCATCCCGAGCTCGCGCAGGCGGTCGGCGACCCGGCGGCCGAGGGTCGCGCGCTTGTCGATCAGTTCGGGGGAGAGCGGTCCGCCGTACGCGCTCATGTTCTGGAGCAGCCACCACGGCTGGTGGGAGGGGGCGGGCAGCCAGGCGCGGGCCTCGGCGTCGGAGTAGCCGAAGTCCTTGAGGAGCCGGTGGTAGACGGCCTCCTGGCCGGTCGTCACGAGCACCTCGTTGAAGCCGTGCAGGGCGAGTACGTCGATCGTCCGCTCCCAGCGCGGCCAGTCGGCGTACGGCGCGGTGTAGCCGTCGTGGGTGTCGTTCAGCACGAAGCGGTGCGGGACGGTGGCCGAGCGTTCCAGGGGCGAGCGGGGGGCGGGCAGCCGCCGGGGAAGGTCCAGTTGGGTACCGGACCAGGAGAGGTGCGCCCCGCAGACGTACTTGAGGTACCAGTGGACGCCGGTGAGCGCGGCGGCGGGGCTCGTGCCCGCGACCTCGACGCGGCCGGTGGCCCCGCCGACGCGGAACCGGTCGCCGCCCCCGTCGGCGGGCGGGGCGAGCGCGGTGAGGCGGAACTGGCCGGCGTGGTCCGGCAGCAGCCGTTCGAGCGCGGCGCGGGCGGGGACGGTGAAGGACCGGCCGGGCCCGGGCGCCGCCGCGGCCGGAGCGGACGCGCCCATCGCGGCCCCGACGCCGATCGCCCCGGCCGAGCCCAGCAGCGTACGTCGCGACAGGCGGTCGGTCATGGGGGCGGCTCCTCGGAGGCACGACACGGGCAAGAGTGATGAAAGGTGCGCTACGGGCGCGTACCGGGCGCACGTTAACGACGGCGCGGGGGCGCGGCAACCGGGCGTGCGAAGTGTTCGTATCGACCCCACCGTGTGGCCCAACGGGGCACGATGGGCGGATGCGCAACCAACGTCGACGTACAGCGAACGCCGCCTCCGCCATAGCCGTCCTCGCCCTTCTGGCGACGGGCTGCGGAGCGGGCGGGAACGAGGAGAAGCCCGTGCCGGAGACGGCCACGGGCAGCCTGGAGCAGCTCGCCGAGAAGGTCGAGTGCGAGCCGAACATCCAGACGGACGCCGCGGAGCTGCGGCAGGGGAACTGCGAGACGGGCGACGGCCGCTACGTGCTGGCCACCTTCACGACCGACCGCGGTCAGCGCGAGTGGATCAACGAGGCCAAGGACTACGGCGGGACGTACCTGGTCGGCAGGAAGTGGGTCGCGGTGGGCGACGGCAAGGTGGTGACAGCACTGCGCGGCCGGCTCGGCGGGACGGTGGAGACTTCCTCGCACCACTCGGGGGAGAGCGATGGTGGGGGGAACGAGGGGAAGCACTCCGGTCACGGGAGCTGACCGCGCAGCGGGGAAGGGCGGCCGGTGGGGGACGGCCGCCCTCGACGGGGGTCAGGCGCACCGGCGCCCTTCGTTCAGGCAGGCCACCACCTTGTTCATCAGCCGGTTGTTGAAGACGTTGATGAAGTCCCCGTGGTCGGTGCCGGGCTTGTGGAGCTGCTCGGGGAACGAGTCGACCGCGAAGCCCGGGCCGGGCGGGACGTCGTACACGATCCGCTGCACCAGCTGCGGAATGGCACGGAATCCGTTCGGGCAGGCGCCGTTCTCCTCGGCGAACGCCACATGGGTGCGGTGGTTGGCGCTGTCGGTGTTCTGCCCGTCCCAGCAGCTCTGGAAGTTGAAGGTACGGACGACCTGGCTGCCTTCCGGGCAGATCGGGTACTTGTCCTTGAGCTGGCGGTCCTCGAACCCGGTGCAGCTCCACGACGCGTTGGCGTTCGCGTCGCCGTTGGTGAACGCCTTGGCGTCACCGGTGATGATCCGCAGGAACTTGGGCATCGCGGTGACCTTGCCGACGGGGCTTCCGACGAACTTCAGCGAGACCTCGGTGGGCGTCTGGATCTCGCCCACGTTGCTGTCCTTGCCGCCGCCGTCCGCGTTGGCGTCGTTCTCGTTCTGGCCGTTCTGCAGGCGCAGGACGGGCCAGTAGTACGTCGACTTGTCGCCCTGGTTCCGGCAGGTGGTCTGCCCGCGGGCCAGGTCGTCGTCGCTGGCGAAGGCGTCGTTGGCCTGGTTGCCGACGTAGTCGTGCATGTGGTGCGCGCCGTTGCTCACGCCCGGGGCGACGATGACGTTGTCCGGATTGAACTTCCCGTTCTCGTTCTTGCCGCAGTCGGTGACGAACTGGCCCCGGGAGGCGCCGCGCTGCTTGGGCGGCTGCTGGACGTTCGGCTGGACGGACTGGATGTCGACGAAGTCGGCGTCGTTGGGGCCGTTGCCGGCCTGGCCGCCGTTGCCGTTGTTCCCGTTGTCCTGACCGTTGCCCTGGTCGCCGTCCTGGTCACCGCCCTGGCCGCCGTCCTGACCGTTGTCCTGGTCACCGTCCGCGTTGCCGTCGCCCTGGTCGGCGCCCTGGTCACCGCCTTGGTCACCGTCCTGACCGGCGTTGTCGCCCTGGTCTCCGTCGCCCTGTCCGTCCTCGCCGACCCCTCCGTTGTCGTCGGCGCGGAGCGTGCAGGGTGCCAGGCCCTCAAGACCTTCGGGGCGTTCGTCCGCACGGTCGATGGAGATGACGATCCGGCCGATGGCGGCCAGCCGCTTGTCCTTCAGCGGTCCGAGAATGGCGTTCTGTGCGAGATTCGGGTCCTGGGCGATCTGCTCCTTCGAATCGGCGAACCGCTGGTACGCCTCCGTGATCTGGGAGTCGAGAGCCGCGAGTTCGCGGTCTACCTCCTGGCGGGCCGAATCGGGGATCTCCTGGGGCAGGCCGTTCGCCACCTCCGGACAGTCGATGGTCGACATCTGCTGACCGGCTGCTTTGAGCTCACCGGACTGGGCCGGTTCGGGGTCGGACCAGCCTTCACCTGCGGATGCGTAGACATTCACCGCGAGCAGTCCACCCCCGCCCAGGATCAGGGCGGCCGATGCGGCAATCGCCCGGTTCGCCAGCGTGGAACGTTTTCTGGTTGCGCGTCGCATGGAACTCCTCTGCTTCGATGCCGGGTGAAGGTAAGGGGGGTCCCGGCAGGGGAGAAGCGCTCCGTTCCATACGGGGCCGGTGCGCGGCCCGTTCAAACCTCCTCGCGATTCGTAGGTGTCTCCATACGCAAAAACGGACGGACCGCGACGTACGGGTCCCTCACTCCTCCCAGCCGTACGCCGTCAGCTGCTCGTCCAGGGGCGCGGCGGTCATCCGGTTCGCCAGGGTGGACATGGTGTAGGCGCCGATGCCGAGGACGACCTCCAGGGCGTTCTGGGGGGTGTAACCGTGGTCGAGGAAGCGGCGCAGGGTGTCGTCGGGGACCGCGCCCGCCGTGGCGACGACGTCCAGCGTGAACCGGCGTACGGCTTCGAGGCGTTCGTCGGCGGCCGGCCGCCGCTCGCGCAGGGCGGCGATCAGGGCCGCGTCCGCGCCGAGTGCGGTCAGTTTCGCCGTGTGCATCGCGACGCAGACGTGACAGCCGTTCGTGGTCGCGATCGTCATGATCACGACCTCGCGGGAGAGCGGGTCCAGGGTCGACGACTCGAAGAGCGCGCTGATCCTCAGGAAGCCGTCGAGCAGATGCGGCGAGGTGGCCAGGCGGCCGACCGGAGCGGGCAGGTAGCCCAGCCGCTGGGCCGTCGCCTCCATCGGGCGGCGGGCGGCGGCCGGGGCGGTCTCGGTGGTGTGGTCGGGGAAGCATGCGGTGCGGATGCCGGTCAAGGCGTCTCCTCGGGGTAAACTCGTCAATGTGATTGACGAAAAGGTAAACTACGTTGACGAGTTCCGCAATGGCTGAGGGGTACGAGCTCCCGCTGCTGCTGTTCGCCGGATTCCGCTCGTTCATCGACGAGTTGCACGCCGAGCTGGCCGAGCAGGGCCACCCCGACGTCCGTCCGGCGTACGGCTTCGCCCTCCAGGCGGTCGGCCGCGACGGCGTGACCCCGGGCGAACTCGGACGGCGGCTGGGAGTGTCCAAGCAGGCCGCGGGCAAGACCGTCGAGCGGCTGGAGCGGCTCGGTTACGTCGAGCGGGCCGACGACCCGGCCGACGGGCGGCGCAAGCTGGTCAGGCTCACGCCGCGCGGAGTCGACGTCCTCGTGCGATCGGCGGCCTCGTTCGACCGGCTGCGGGAGCGGTGGGTCGAACGGCTCGGCGCGGAGCGGGTGGACCAACTGGAGGCGAGCCTGCGGACGATGGTCCCGGCAGGCGGTCTGCGCCTGGATGCGGCGAGCTGGTTCGGTTCCTAGCGGCCGGTGCGGGTGTGCGGGTGCGCCGCCGGGCCGCCCCGATCATGCACCCGCCCCACCGCCTCCGCGGCCCTTCGCGTACCGGCTTCCCGCACCTCTTCACCCACGCCGACCGCCCGGATGGCACGATGTGCGGACCATGACAGACGCCCGGTCGCCCCTGCGCGCACTGAGAGCCGCACTCTTCGCGGCGGTCTGTGTCATTACGGCAGCGGTGGGGCATTCGTCCATGTCCGGGCATGAAGTCCCGGGTCCGGCGCTGCTCGCCGCCTTCGTGGGCATCGGCGTCCTCGCCTGGACCGCGAGCCGCCGCCGGCGCGGCGTCCTCGCCGTGGGCGGCGGGCTCCTCGCCGTACAGGGCGCCCTGCACCTCGCCTTCGGCACGGCGCAGGGGCCGGGCGCGGGTCACCACGGGATGCCCGTCACGCACCGGCCGGCCATGGGTCCCGAAGCCATGGAGGCCGCGGCCTCCGCCGCCGGCCAGGGCTCCGACTCCCTGGCGATGACCGCCGCGCACCTCGCCGGGGCACTCGTCTGCGGCCTGTGGCTGGCGCGCGGCGAGGCCGCGTTCTTCCGGCTCGCGCAGACCGTCGGGGCGCTGGCCTTCACACCGCTGCGCCTGCTGCTCGCCGTCGTACGGACGCTCGCGCTGCCGGAGCCGGTACGCCCCCGGGGGCCCCGCACCACCCGACGCCACGGCCACGGCGTCGTCCTCGCGCACACGCTGTCGCGGCGCGGCCCGCCGCGGGTCCCCCCGACCCGCACCACGGCCCCCGCTCCTTCCGCTGTCTGACCGCGTGACAGGGGGCCGCCACCCATGCCCCGTGACCCACGTCACCAGTCGACATTCCGAGGACAGTCATGGCCATTGACGACCCCGTACAGCCGCCGCGCGCGCCCGAAGAGGTCCCGGCGCCCGCCGCCGAACGCGGCACCATCTGGAGCGCCCTGCGCCCCCTCGTCCTGCGCGTCCACTTCTACGCGGGCCTGCTGATAGCCCCGCTCCTGCTGATCGCCGCCGTCAGCGGGATGCTCTACGCGCTCTCCTTCCAGGCGGAGAGGATCATCTACAGCGCCGAACTCGAAGTCCCGGTCGGCGAACGCGTCCTGCCGGTCGGCGACCAGGTCGCCGCCGCCCGCACCGCGCACCCCGAGGGCACGGTGACCGCCGTCTGGCCGTCCGCCGAGGACGGCGCGACGACACGGGTGCTGATGACCTCGCCCGAGGTGGAGGAGGGCAAGTCCCTCGCCGTCTTCGTCGACCCGTACACCGCCGAGGTGCGCGGTGAGCTGACCAGTTTCGGCAGCTCCGGCGCCCTGCCGCTGCGCACCTGGCTCGACGAGCTCCACCGCGACCTGCACCTCGGGGACCTCGGCCGCCACTACAGCGAACTCGCGGCGAGCTGGCTGTGGGTGGTGGCCCTCGGCGGCCTGCTGCTGTGGCTCTGGCGCAGGCGCACGGCCCGGCGCGACCTTCTCGTCCCCGAACGCGGGGCGAAGGGCCGCCGCAGGACGCTCTCCTGGCACGGCACGGTCGGCATGTGGGCGGTGCTCGGACTCGTCCTGCTCTCGGCGACCGGCCTCACCTGGTCCCGGTACGCGGGCGAGAACATCGGCGCCGTACAGGACCAGCTCGGCGGCGCCACCCCGGTCGTCTCCGCCGCACTCACCGAAGGCGCCGCTGACGGCGGCGGCGGTGAACACGAGGGCCACGGCGGCGGCGCCGGCTCCCACGAGGGCATGGCCGGCACGGACGTCGGCATCGACAACGCCCTCGCCGCCGCCCGTCAGGCCGGCATCGACGGCAGGATGTCGGTGATCCTGCCGAGCGAGGGCAGCGGTTACGTCGTCAAGGAGACCGACACGCAGTTCCCGGTCCACCTCGACTCGGTCGCCGTCGACCCCGCCGACGGCCGGATCATCGACGAGCTGCGCTTCGCCGACCATCCGCTGCTGGCCAAGCTGACCCGCTTCGGCATCGACGCCCACACCGGTGTCTTCCTCGGCCTCGCCAATCAACTCGTGCTGGCCGCACTGGCGTTCGCGCTGGTCATGCTGATCGTCTGGGGCTACCGCATGTGGTGGCTGCGCAGGCCCACGAAGGACCGCAGGCTCACCGCCGGCCGCCCCATGCCGCGCGGCGCCTGGCGCAGGGCGCCGGTCACGGCGCTGCTGCCGCTGGTCGCGCTCACCGCGCTGGCGGGCTGGTTCATACCACTGCTCGGCATCAGCCTGCTGGCGTTCCTCGCGGTGGACGTGGTGCTGGGCCTGGTGGCGAAGGTTCGCGCCCGTACGGCGGCCTGAGCACGGGGGAGGCCCGCCCGGTCCGGCCCCGGAGCGGACGGGCCTCCCCCCTCGCCCAGCGACTCGACGGCTCCTGAACCTGCCTGAGGGCCCGTCAGGGCGGGTGCGGCGAAGATCGTCCGGCCGGGGGCAACCGGGGCCGGTTCCGGCGCATGCGGCAGGATGGCGACCGCGCCGGGGCCCCGCGTACGCACGCGTACGCCGGACGCGACCGCGCCGTACCCCCCTCGACCACCACGGGAGAAGATCACTGATGTACCGGGCCCTCACACCGCACGACGTGATCGTCGCCGGAATCGCGGTGGCCGTCGGCGTCGCCGCCGGTCTGCTCCTGCGGGTGACGCTCCGATGGCTCGGCGAGCGGGCCAGCCGCACGCGGTGGGGCGGGGACGACGTGATCGTCGACGCCCTGCGTACGCTGCTGCCGTGGGCGGCGGTCGCGGCCGGCGCGGCGGTCGGGGCCGCGGCGCTCCCGCTGACCCCCGCCACCGGCCACAACGTCAACGTGGTGCTGACCGCCCTGCTCGTCCTGGCCGGCACCCTCACGGCGGCCCGCGTCATCGCTGGCCTGGTGCAGACCGTGGCGCAGTCCCGCTCCGGAGTGGCCGGTTCGGCCACCATATTCGTCAACATCACGCGCGTCGTGGTGCTGGCCATGGGCTTCCTCGTCGTACTCCAGACCGTGGGCGTCTCCATCGCGCCGCTGCTCACGGCGCTGGGCGTGGGCGGCCTCGCCGTGGCGCTCGCGTTGCAGGACACCCTGGCCAACCTGTTCGCGGGCGTGCACATCCTCGCCGCGAAAACGGTCCAGCCCGGCGACTACATCCGCCTCAGCAGCGGCGAGGAGGGCTACGTCGTCGACATCAACTGGCGCAACACCGTAGTCCGCAACCTCTCGAACAACCTGGTGATCATCCCCAACGCCCAGCTCGCCGGCACCAACATGACCAATTTCAGCCAGCCCGAGCAGCAGCTCTCGATCATGGTCCAGGTCGGCGTCGGCTACGACAGCGACCTGGAGCACGTCGAGCGCGTCACCACCGAGGTCGTCGAGGCCGTGATGTCGGAGATCACCGGCGCCGTCCCCGACCACGAACCGGCCGTCCGCTTCCACACCTTCGGCGACTCCAGGATCGGCTTCACGGTGATCCTGGGCGTCGGCGAGTTCAGCGACCAGTACCGGATCAAGCACGAGTTCATCAAGCGCCTGCACCAGCGCTACCGCGCCGAGGGCATCAGGGTCCCCGCCCCCAAGCGGACGGTGACCGTGCAGCAGGGCGAGCTGCCCGCGGCGATCCCGCACCAGCGCGAGTCCGCCGAGCCGGTGCGGTAGCGCCGGACGGCCCGGTCAGGGCGCGTACTTGTAACCGACCCGCCGGATCGTCCGGATCGACGCCCGGTGCTCCGCGCCCAGCTTGCGGCGCAGCCGGGCGATGTGCACGTCCACGGTCCGGCCGTCGCCCACGTGCCCGTACCCCCACACCGTCGACACCAGGTGGTCACGGGTGTGCACCCGGTGGGGATGCGCCACCAGGTGCGCGAGCAGCTCGAACTCCAGGTACGTCAGGTCGAGTTCACGCCCGTCCACGGCGGCGGTGCGCTCGGCCCCGTCGATCCGTACGGGCCCGTCGGCCACCGCCTCCGCCGGTTCGTCCCGGCCCTGCCGGTCGTGCTGATCGGCCGGTACGAGCACGAGGTACCCGACCATCGGCGGGCGTCCCGGCAGGCTGGGAAGCGTGTGCTGCGGTGCGGGCAGCCAGGTGGCGCCGGGCGGCAGGAAGTCGCCCACGTACGGGGCGCTGCCGGTGCGCACCACCTCGTCGCGGTCGACGGCCCGCAAGCGGTGGCGGGCGGCGGCCGGAGCGGGAACGGAGGCGGACAGGGGCGTACGGACGTTCGTGAAGTTCGCCATGAGAGGTCAGCTCTTTCGCGCGGAGGAGTCGTCGAGGGACGTACTGCGTCGTGCGCGCTGGCCGAAGACCGGTGTGAACGGCTTTAGAGGGCCCGCGCGTTCCTCGCGCGGCAACACACCCGGTCGAAGTCGTGGTGCTGACGGGAAGGCCAGAAGGGCTCGAGGTCGCTGCGACCTGTCGAGGAGTTCCGGTAGCCAACCATGCGCCTATTGAAGCAGACGCGCGCTCCCACCAGCAGCCCCGTCCCACGTTGTGGCCGGAAGCCGTCCGGAAGGCCGCCCGGGAAGTCCGTGGGAGGCCCATGCGGAAAAGTCCGCCGGGGAACGCGCGAAGGGGCGCCCGCCGGCCGGCGGACGCCCCTGAGCTGTCAGTGCGCTGCGGATCAGACCTGGCCGGCCTTCTCCAGGGCGGTGCAGCAGGTGTCGACGATCAGGCGCGTGACGACGTACGGGTCGACGTTCGCGTTCGGACGCCGGTCCTCGATGTAGCCCTTGCGGTCCTGGCCGACCTGCCACGGGATGCGGACCGAGGCGCCGCGGTCCGAGACGCCGTAGCTGTACTCGTTCCACGGGGCGGTCTCGTGCAGGCCGGTGAGGCGGTCGTCGATGCCCGCGCCGTAGTTCTTGACGTGGTCCATCGGCTTCGAACCCTCGCCCAGCGACTCGCACGCCGTGATGATGGCGTCGTAGCCCTCGCGCATCGCCTTCGTCGAGAAGTTGGTGTGCGCGCCGGCGCCGTTCCAGTCGCCCTTGACCGGCTTCGGGTCCAGGGTCGCGGAGACGTTGAAGTCCTCGGCGGTGCGGTAGAGCAGCCAGCGGGCGACCCACAGCTGGTCGGCGACCTCCAGCGGCGCCAGCGGGCCCACCTGGAACTCCCACTGGCCCGGCATGACCTCGGCGTTGATGCCCGAGATGCCCAGACCGGCGGCGAGGCAGTGGTCGAGGTGCTTCTCGACGATCTCGCGGCCGAAGATCTCGTCCGAGCCGACGCCGCAGTAGTAGCCGCCCTGGGCGGCCGGGAAGCCGCCCTCGGGGAAGCCCAGCGGGCGGTGCCCGTCGAAGAAGGTGTACTCCTGCTCGATGCCGAAGATCGGCTCCTGGCCGGCGAACTGCTCGGCGACCGGACGCAGCAGCGCACGCGTGTTGGACTCGTGCGGCGTCATGTCGATGTTCAGGACCTCGCACATGACGAGGACGTTGTCACCGCCGCGGATGGGGTCCGGGCAGGAGAACACGGGCTGGAGCACGCGGTCGGACGCGTGGCCCACGGCCTGGTTCGTGCTGGATCCGTCGAAGCCCCAGATGGGCAGCTCGGCGCCATCGGCCAGTATCTTCGTCTTCGAGCGAAGCTTGGCGGTCGGCTCTGTGCCGTCGATCCAGATGTACTCGGCCTTGAAGGTCACGGACGCCATCCTTTGCGGTGCTGCTGCGGTACTGCGGCTGGTGAGGGCAGCTTCGCAAGCGCTGATTTCCCGTCCGTTGCCCGATTGTGAACCCCGTGTTACTCAGGTTTCCTGCGTATCACGGGTGCGTGACGCGGCCTTTCGGCGGGTTGCGGGACGTACGGCCGCCACCACCGCCCGCGCCCCCGCCGGGCGGGCCGCACGAGGTCCGCCGGGCGCCGGACGAGGGGCCGGCCGCGTCGTCCGCCGTGTACGAAGATCCGCTCGTCGCCGCCGCGTCCGGTCCCGCGTCCCGTCCCGCGTCCCGGGCACACTGGCAGGCATGAGCCCATCGATGATCAGGCCGGAACCTCCCGCCGGGCCGCGCGTCGGACTGCTCGGCACCGGACCCTGGGCGACCGGCACCCACGCCCCGGGACTCGCGGCCCACCCCGGGGTCGAGTTCGCGGGCGTGTGGGGCCGGCGGCCCGAGGCGGCCGCCGCACTGGCCGCCGCCCACGGCGTCCCGGCGTACGACGACCCCGACGCCCTCTTCGCGGCCTGCGACGCCGTGGCGATCGCCCTGCCGCCCGACATCCAGGCCCCGCTGGCGGCCCGCGCGGCCGCGGCGGGGTGCCATCTGCTGCTGGACAAGCCGTTGGCGACGACGGTGGCCGCCGCCCGGGAGGTCGCGGAGGCGGCCGGGAAGGCGGGCGTGGCGTCCGTGGTCTTCTGCACGCTGCGCTTCGCGACGGGCACGGCCCGGTGGATCGCCGAGCAGGCCGCCGCGGGGGACTGGTTCACGGCGCACGCGCGGTGGCTGGGCGCGCTCTACTCGCCGGGCTCCGACAGCCCGTACGCCGCTTCGCCCTGGCGCGGCGAGAAGGGCGCGCTGTGGGACGTGGGACCGCACGCCCTGTCCGTTCTGCTGCCCGTCCTCGGCGACGTCACGTCGACGACCGCGGCGCGGGGCCCCGGCGACACGGTCCACCTCGTACTCCGTCACGCCTCGCAGGCGTCGAGCACGGTCACCCTGAGCCTGAGCGCCCCGGTGGGCGCGGTGGGGGCGGCGGTGGAGCTGCGGGGTGCGCGGGGCGCGGCCGAGATGCCGTCGTGGGGCGACGCGGCCGATGCCTTCGGCGCGGCGGTCGACGCCCTGCTGCACGCCGCACGTACGGGGCAGCCGCATCCGTGCGACGCGGCCTTCGGTCTGCGCCTGACGGAGATCCTCGCGGAGGCCGAGGCGCGGACGGCCCCCTGAGCGGGCCGGCCCGGGGCGGGCGGGAGCGCGGGACCGCCCGCCCCGGGCGCCGGGTCACCCCACGCGCTCGATGCGCGCCTTGCGGATGAGGAACTTGCCCGGCTCCCGCACCTGCTCGAACGCGGCGTTGTTGAGCAGGGCGCAACTGCCGGAGGCCGAAGTGACCTCGACGGTCGTCGACTTCGCGTTGTCGAGGTTGGTGACCTTGAGCTTGGTTCCGACGGGGAACTCCCCGCTGGAGGCGGCCGGCGCGCCGCCTTCGCCGGACAGCGTGACGGTCGACCCGGCGCACACCACTTCGCCCACCGCCCCGCCGCCGGCCGCCCCTTCGCCCTCGCCGCCCTCCGCGGGCGGGGCCGTGCCCTCCGCCGGGGGTGCCGTTCCCTCGGCAGGGGGTGCCGCGCCCTCGGCCGGGGGAGCCGTCCCCTCGGCCGGCGGGGCCGTCCCCTCGGCCGGGGGAGCCGCGGCGTCGTCCGGCGGGGCCGCGGCCTCGCACCCCGACGCTGCCTGCTGACGCCTGATCTGCTCGATCACCGCTTCCCGGTTGGCGATCCGCGCCTGCGACTGGGCGTCGGGGTTGGCCCGCTGGCCGGCGATGAACCGCTCGTTGTTGCTCAGGGCGGTGGCCAGCCCGTCACAGGCCACCGACGCCTGGCTCGTACCGGTCATCACGACGGCGGTGCCCGCGACCAGCGCGGCGGCGCCCGCCAGCAGGGCGATCTTCTTCTTGCGGGTGAGGGACTTCTTGCGCGACACGTGCGACTCCTGTCCGCGGCCGTGTGCACCACGGCCGCCTGGGTTTCCGTGTGCCGTTACGTACGAGTGGCGACCCCGTCCGTCTCAATCGCCCCAGTGACAACTTCCGTATCAGGCAGGCGGAAGCGCCCGGCACAGCGCGTCCAGCGCACCCGCGTACGTGTGCTCGGCCGGCGTGGAGTACCCCACCACCAGGCCGTCCCGCCCGCCCTCCGCGCCCATGTCCGGATGCCGGTACGCGGAGAGCCCCTCCACCGCCAGCCCCTGCCACGCGGCGGCCTTGACCACCGCCCGCTCGGTGCCCGGCGGCAGTTCCAGCACGGCGTGCAGCCCCGCCGCGATCCCCGTCACCCGCACGTGCGGGGCGCGCTCGGCCAGCGCCGCGACCAGCTGGTCACGCCTGCGCCGGTGGCGCTGCCGCATCCGGCGCACATGACGGTCGTACGCACCCGAGGTCACGAAGTCCGCCAGCGTCAGCTGCTCCGTCGCGCTCGACCACTGCTCACGCTCGCCCTTCGCCGCGACCACGTCGTCCACCAGCCGCTCCGGAAGCACCATCCAGCCGATCCGCAGCGTCGGCGACAGGCTCTTGCTGACCGACCCGATCAGCGCCACGTGGTCCGGGTCGAGCCCCTGCACCGCGCCCACCGGCTGCCGGTCGTAACGGAACTCGCCGTCGTAGTCGTCCTCCAGCACGAGCCCGCCGGTGGCCCGCGCGCGGTCCACGACCGCCGCCCGGCGCTCCGGACCCAGCGGACCGCCCGTCGGGAACTGGTGCGCGGGTGTGAGCAGCACGGTCTGGCCTCCGACCGGCCCGTCCACCCTGGCACCGTGCTCGTCGACGGCCACGGGCGTCGTGCGCACCCCTTCCTCCGCCAGCAGCGCACGGTGGAACGGCAGCCCGTACTCCTCCACCGCCCAGGTCCCGCCCACCACGCGGGCCAGCAGCCGCAGGGCGTGCGCGGCCCCCGAACACAGCACGATCCGGCCGGCGTCCGCCCGTACCCCGCGCACCCGCGCCAGGTACTCCACCAGCGCCCGGCGCAGCTCCGCGCGGCCCCGCGGATCACCGGGCCCGAACACGTCGTGGGGCGCCGCGGTCAGCGCCCGGCGGGCCGAGGCGAGCCAGGCGGCGCGCGGGAAGGCCGACGGGTCGGGCCGGCCCTGCACCAGGTCGTACGCCGGACGGGCGTCCCGCGCGGGGGTACGCGGCCGGGGCGCGGGCCCGGCCGGCGCGGCGCGTGGCGCCACCCGCGTCCCGGAACCCTGGCGGGCCGTCAGCCACCCCTCCGCCACGAGTTCGGCGTACGCGTCGGCGACGGTGTTGCGGGCGAGCCCGAGGTCGGCGGCGAGCGAACGGTACGGAGGCAGCCGCGTCCCCGGCGCCAGCCGCCCGCCCCGTACGGCCTCCCGCAGGGCCCGCGTCAGCGCGGCGCGGCGGCCGCCCGGCCCGGCGGCCACCAGCTCCAGATGCAGGTCACTGCCCAGGCCCTCAGCCGAATTGACCCATGATTCCGACACCGGAATGCACCCCTTCGCCGGTCGCCCCCGACCGTAGATTCGTAGTCATGACGACGACAGAGACCCACCGCACGACCACGACGTCCCCCCGCCTCAACTTCGCCAAGGCCGCCCCGAAGGCGTTCCGGGCCGTCATCGGCCTCGACGCCGCCGCCCGCGAGGGCCTCGACCCCACCCTGGTCGAGCTGGTCCAGATCCGCGCCTCGCACCTCAACCACTGCGCGTACTGCCTGCACATGCACACCTCGGACGCGCGCAAGGCGGGCGAGAGCGAGGAGCGGACGCACATGGTCGCGGTGTGGAAGGAGGCCGCGCACTTCTTCACGGAGAAGGAGCAGGCGGCCCTGGCCCTCACGGACGCCGTGACGCTCGTCGCGGACGGCGGCGTCCCGGACGACGTATACGCACGGGCGTCGGCCCACTTCGACGACGGGGAACTCGCCAGCCTCCTGGCCCTGATCCTCGCCATCAACACCTGGAACCGCATCGCCCTTGCCACCGCGAAGAGGGCGGGCGAGGACGAACGCGTCAGCCCGTGACGTGACGTGACGTGCGTGACGCGGCGTCGGCTCAGCGCGACATGGCGTCGCGCACCGCCTCGTCCGTACGCGCCACCACGGCCGTGCCGTCCTCCGCGGTGATGATCGGCCGCTGGATCAGCTTCGGGTGCTCGCTGAGCGCCGTGATCCAGCGGTCCCGCGAACCGGCGTCCCGAGGCCAGTCCTTGAGGCCCAGCTCCTTCGCCGCCGCCTCCTGCGTCCGCGTGATGTCCCACGGTTCGAGCCCGAGCCGCTCCAGCACCGCACGGATCTCGTCCGGGGCCGGCACGTCCTCCAGGTACCGGCGCACGGTGTAGTCGGCGCCCTCCTCGTCCAGCAGGCGCAGTGCGCCGCGGCACTTCGAACACGCGGGATTGATCCAGATCTCCATGGCCCCAACCGTACCTCCGGCCACCCGTCAAACGCCGTCTGGCCAGGGCCGATTGTCAGTGGTGCCCAGTAAAATCGAAGGAGTCAGAGAGGGTTGTCGACAGCCCCAGGAGGATGCCCATGACCGCAGCCGCACTGCTCCCGACCGCTCCGCAGCCGCCGGCCAAGATCCCGCTGCCGGCCGGGCGGCCGCGCGCGTGGTACGAGACCCACAACCGCCGCCTCAAGGCCATGCGCCTGGCCATCGCCCTGCTCGACACCGGCGTCTACCACCCGTCCCAGGCCCCCGACCGCAAGATACGCAGCACCGCCGAGAGCGTCGGCATCCACCCGCCGTCGGCCACCACCTGCACGATGGTGCGCAGCCTGATCCGCTACGGCCGCTGAACCAACGGCGAGGGCCGCCACCCGGAATCCGGACGACGGCCCTCGCTGATCACGCGGTACGGCTTAGAGGTCGAAGTACAGCTCGAACTCGTGCGGGTGCGGGCGGAGCTGGATCGGGGCGATCTCGTGCACGCGCTTGTAGTCGATCCACGTCTCGATCAGGTCGGGGGTGAAGACACCGCCGGCCAGCAGGTAGTCGTGGTCCGCTTCCAGGGCGTCCAGCACGGCGGGCAGCGAGGTCGGGACCTGCTGGACGTTCGCGTGCTCCTCCGGAGCCAGCTCGTACAGGTCCTTGTCGATCGGCTCCGCCGGCTCGATCTTGTTCTTCACGCCGTCCAGGCCGGCCATCAGGAGCGCCGAGAACGCGAGGTACGGGTTCGAGGACGGGTCCGGGGCGCGGAACTCGACGCGCTTGGCCTTCGGGTTCGAGCCCGTGATCGGGATGCGCATCGCGGCCGAGCGGTTGCGCTGCGAGTACACCATGTTGACCGGGGCCTCGAAGCCGGGCACCAGGCGGTGGTACGAGTTCACCGTCGGGTTGGTGAAGGCCAGCAGCGACGGCGCGTGCTTCAGGATGCCGCCGATGTAGTAGCGGGCGATGTCCGAGAGGCCCGCGTAACCCTGCTCGTCGTAGAACAGCGGGTTGCCGCCGGACCACAGCGACTGGTGGACGTGCATGCCCGAGCCGTTGTCACCGAAGATCGGCTTCGGCATGAAGGTCGCGGTCTTGCCGTTGCGCCAGGCGACGTTCTTCACGACGTACTTGAAGAGCATCAGGTCGTCGGCCGCGGCGAGCAGCGTGTTGAACTTGTAGTTGATCTCCGCCTGGCCGGCCGTGCCGACCTCGTGGTGCTGGCGCTCGACCTGGAGGCCGTTCTTGTCCAGCTCCAGGGAGATCTCGGCACGCAGGTCGGCGAAGTGGTCGACCGGCGGGGTCGGGAAGTAGCCGCCCTTGTAGCGGACCTTGTAGCCGCGGTTGTTCTCGACCGCACCGGTGTTCCAGGCGCCGGCCTCGGAGTCGATGTGGTAGAAGGACTCGTTCGCGGAGGTCTGGAAGCGCACGTTGTCGAACACGTAGAACTCGGCCTCGGGGCCGAAGTACGCCGTGTCGGCGATGCCGGTCGACGTGAGGTACGCCTCGGCCTTCTTCGCCACGTTCCGCGGGTCACGGCTGTACTGCTCGCCCGTGATCGGGTCGTGGATGAAGAAGTTGATGTTGACCGTCTTGTCCTTGCGGAACGGGTCGACACGCGCCGTCGACAGGTCCGCGCGGAGCGCCATGTCGGACTCGTGGATGGCCTGGAAGCCGCGGATCGACGATCCGTCGAAGGCCAGCTCCTCGTTCGGGTCGAACGCCGCGGCCGGGATCGTGAAGTGCTGCATCACTCCGGGCAGGTCGCAGAACCGGACGTCGACGAACTTGACGTCTTCGTCGGCGAGGAACTTCTTCGCATCGTCGGCGTTCTGGAACATCCAACTCCTCCTACTCCCACCCGGTGGGGATGGGGTTGCAGCTCTCCGTGCGGCCAGTGCGGTGGCACACGCTGGACCCGACCATAGGCAGACGGGATTTCTCAAGCATGACCCATTTGTTTCGCACAAGTTAACCGGACCGGCTCCGGACCGGCTGTGACCGGGCACCCGACGGGCCGCGACGGGCCCCGGCCTCCAGGGTACGAAAGCGGTCGCAGTACCGTGTACGGGTGGACAACAGGCAAGCAATCGGATCGTGGCTCTCCGGGCCGGGCGAAGCCGCCAAGCAGATGGGCGCCGACACCGGGTACCGGGGCCAGAGGCTCGGACTGCCCGAGCACGGGCCGGGCGCCGTCGCCCCGCTGGGCCGGCGCTTCGGCGCCCTCTTCACCGACTGGTCCCTGTGCATGCTCATCGCATACGGGCTGCTCACGGGCGGTAACGGCCAGGCGGCCGGCAACTGGGCGCTCGGCGTGCTGCTCGTACTGAGCGTCCTCACCGTCGGCACGGTCGGCTCCACCCCCGGCAAGCGCCTCTTCGGCCTGCGCGTCGTCGCCGAGGACGGCGGCCGCCTCGGCCTCTTCCGCGTGACCGTCCGCAGCGTCCTGCTGTGCCTCGCGATCCCCGCCCTGGTCTGGGACCGCGACGGCCGCGGCCTCCACGACCGCCTCGCCCGCGCGGTCCAGGTCAGGATCTGAGACGCGGCCCCACGACGGGCCCGGCAAGCGGGAAAGGCGGCCCGGAACCTCTCGGTTCCGGGC